>JAEZFJ010000228.1 GCA_023437755.1 Pseudomonadota bacterium | reverse complement strand
GGACCCGCTGATGAAGCCGCTGATGACCGGATGGCTGAGGAAGTGCGCCATGAAGCCGAGCCGCAGCGCGCTGAACACCAGTAGCATCAGGCCCGACAGCAGCGCCAGCTGGGTCGCCAGCACGACGTATTCCGCGGAGCCCGGTGCGGCCAGCGGGGTCAACGCGCTGGCGGTCATCAGGGAGGCCACGGCCACCGGCCCCACCGCCAGGGTCATGCTCGAGCCGAGCAAGGCGTAGGCGGCGATCGGCAGGATGCTCGCGTACAGGCCGGCCTGCGGCGGCAGGCCCGCCAGCATGGCATAGGCGAGGCTCTGCGGGATCAGCATCACCGTGACGATGAAACCGGCGGTGACGTCGCCCGCGAGCCAGCCCGGGCGGTAGGTGTGCAGCCAGCGAGGCAATGGGCTCATCGGCGTGTGGTCGGCAGTGGCTGGGCCATCGGCTTGGCGAGGGCGTGGCGCCGGATCAGCCAGCCATCAGCCAGCCGCCTGCACCAGCTCGAACAGCTTGGTCGAGCGCGCGCCGGAGCGGCAGAAGGCAAGAATGGGCCGACCACGACCGGCGGCAAGCGCCTGCCGCAACTCGGACACCTGCTCCGGCGTGATGGCGCCGCCGACCACCGGCAGGTGCAGGTAGTGAAGCCCGGCTGCCCGGGCGGCCTGCTCCAGTTGCCTGCTCGACGGCTGGTCGGCGCCGCCCTCGCCATCCGGGCGGTTATTGATGACGGTGGCGAAGCCGAGCGACGCCACCTCCTGCAGGTCCTGCGGGACGAGCTGGCCGGTCACCGCGAAGTCACCGTTCAGCGTGCGGATGGGCAATGTCATCAATGTGCTCCTTGCGGCGTCGCCGGTTGCGCGCGCCGGTCGATCAGTTCATAAATCAGCATGCCCGCCAGCATCGCCAGGACGAAGGCAGCAGCCTTGGGCTGGCCGGCGCCGAGGGAGACGATGGCCGGCCCCGGGCAGAAGCCGGCCAGTCCCCAGCCGGCACCGAAGACCAGTCCACCGACGACCAGGCGCTTGTCGATGGCGGCAGCGGTGGGCAGGTGTATGGTGCCGCCCAGGAAGGTGGTGGTGCGCTTCCTGGCGACGGCGAAGGCGAAGATCCCGACGAGGATGGCGCCGCCCATGACCAGGGCCAGGGACGGGTCCCAGCGGCCGAAGAGGTCCAGGAAACCGAGCACCTTGCCCGGATCGGTCATGCCCGAGAGGATCAGGCCGATGCCGAACAGCAGGCCGACCAGGAATTCAGTGATGCGATTCATCAGGATCTCCGTGACGAGGGGTGGATTGGTCAGACCAGTGCATGCCGGACCAGGTAGACGGTGACGAAGCCGGCGACCATGAAGGCGAGCGTGGCCACCAGCGAACGCGGCGAGAGGCGCGACAGCCCGCACACGCCGTGGCCGCTGGTGCAGCCCGAGCCGTAGCGCGTGCCGAATCCGACCAGCAGCCCGGCCGCCAGGAGCGTCGCCCAGCCGGCATCGATGCGCACCGGCGGCAGCCCGACGAACGTCGCATAGAGCAGCGGGGCGACCAGCATGCCCAGCACGAAGGACAGGCGCCAGCCCACGTCGCCGGATCGCGGCCTGAGCAGGCCGCCGACGATGCCGCTGATGCCGAGGATGCGGCCATTGAGGAGGATGAAGGCCGCCGAGGCCAGGCCCAGCAGGATGCCGCCGCCCAGCGACGCCCAGGGGGTGAAGTGGTTCCAGTCGATCAGCATGTCCTTTCTCCGTTGGATGGATCACAAAATTGCTCGTACAGCACCTGCAACACCGCCAGCGCCTGCGGGCTGTCGATGCGGTAGTGGATCTGCTTGCCCTCGCGGCGCGTGGCGACCAGCCCTTCATCGCGCAGGACGGCGAGCTGCTGCGACAGGGTCGGCTGGCCGATGCCCACCAGCTCCTGGAGCTCCCCCACCCGCCGCTCGCCCTGCGAGAGCTCGCACAGGAGCAGCAGGCGGTCCGGGTTGGATAGCGCCTTCATCAGCCCGCACGCCGCATCGGCGGCCTGGCGCAGGGTGGGAAGGTCGATTTCGACGACGGTTGACATGACGGTGGATCGGTATCCAAATCAATTAAGGTAAAGACATTATATTGACAAATAGATTGTGAGTCAATAAACTGTCTTCATCAACCCGCGGAACAGGAGGTTCCTGATGACACCCCTCGTGGAAGCGTTCTTCGACAAGGCGACCTGGACCGTCAGCTACGTCGTCTACGACCGCCCCGGCGGCACCTGCGCCGTGGTCGACTCGGTGCTCGACTACGACCCCAAATCCGGCCGCACCCGGACGACTTCCGCCGATCGCCTGATCGACTTCGTCCGCGAGAAAGACCTGACGGTCGAGTGGCTGCTGGAGACGCATGCGCATGCGGACCATCTGTCGGCCGCGCACTACCTCCGCAAGAACGTCGGCGGCAAGATCGCCATCGGCGCCGCCATCGCCGATGTCCAGAGCGTGTTCAAGGGCATCTTCAACCTCGAGCCGGCATTCCGTCCCGACGGCAGCCAGTTCGATCATCTGCTGCAGGATGGCGAGTCCTTCGCGAGCGGGCAGCTGCGGGCCGAGGCGATGTCGGTGCCGGGGCACACGCCGGCCTGCATGGCCTACCAGGTGGGTGACGCGGTCTTCGTCGGCGACACGCTGTTCATGCCGGACGTTGGCACGGCGCGCTGCGACTTCCCCGGTGGCGATGCACACGCGCTGTACCGCTCGGTGCGCAAGCTCCTCGGCCTGCCGCCGCGGACGCGGCTCTTCATGTGCCACGACTATCCGCCGCAGGGACGCGAGCCGGCGTGGGAGACGACGGTGGCGGCCCAGCGTGCCGGCAACATCCATATCCATGACGGTGTGACGGAGGCGGAGTTCGTGGAGATGCGCACCCGCCGCGACGCTACCCTGGAGATGCCGACGCTGATCCTGCCATCGGTGCAGGTGAACATCCGGGCCGGCGAGTTGCCTCCCAAGGAGGACAACGGCGTGTCGTACCTGAAGATTCCGGTGGACGCGCTGTAGTCGCAAGTTGGTTGGTTCCGAAACCGGAACCACCTGGAACGAATCGATCGGGCAGTCCTGGAGAGTGACGTGGCAAGCGAAGGCAATGAGAAGGTGGTGGTCGACCTCGTGCAGGAGGCGGACTACCGTTTCCGGATCGAGTTCGGCGGCAGTGTCCGGGCGCTGACCGGGGACGAGCCGCCACCGCTCGGCAGTGGAAAGGGGCCGTCGCCGGTGCAGCTCCTGGCGGCGTCGGTGGGCAGTTGCTTGTCCGACTCGCTGCTCTTTGCCCTGCGCAAGTACAAGCAGGAGCCCGAGCCGCTGTCCTGCACCGTCCAGGCGACGGTAGGTCGCAACCCGGAGGGTCGTTTGCGGGTGCTGGGCATGAACGTCGTGCTGACGCTGGGCGTTGCGGCGCAGGCGCTGGCGCACGTGGAGCGGGCGGTCCGCCAGTTCGAGGACTTCTGCACCGTCACCCGCAGCGTCGGCGCGGCGATACCGATCAGCGTGGAGGTGCGGGATGCCGGCGGGAAGGTATTGACCTAGCGAAACGTGGTCTCCGGCGCTCCTGATACGCTTGGGTAATGGAACCGCCCGCGCGCCGGCTTCGTCCGCTGCCTCCATGATGAAACCCGTCGCGAAGTGGGGCACCGGCCTCCTGGTCGTAGCTGTCATCGTGGCCGTGCTCGCCGCGGCCCTGCTGTTCAATGCCCGGGCGACGCAGGTCCAGGTGGTGCCGGTCGCGCGCGCCCGCATCGTGCAATCGGTGGTTGCCACCGGCCGTCTCAAAGCGCCCGCGCGGATCGCCATCGGGTCCGAGGTGACCGCGGTGGTTCAGGAGGTGCTGGTGCGCGAGGGCGACCGCGTGCCGGCAGGCGGTCTCCTGATCCAGCTCTCGGACGGGGAGGCGCGGGCCGCGCTGCAGCAGGCGCAGGCGGCACTGGCGGAAGCCCGCAATCGCGCCGAGCAGCAGGCGTCGGTGGCGGCGCCGATGGCAAGCCAGGCGGTCGCGCAGGCCCAGGCGACGGTCGACGCCGCCGAGCGTGAGTTCCAGCGGGCCCGTGACCTGGTGGCACGCGGCTTCTACTCCCGCCAGCGCCTGGACGAAGCGCGGCGGGTTCGCGATACGGCGCGCAGCGTGCTGGAATCGGCGCGCGTGCAGGCGCAGGCCAACGAGGTCAAGGGCGTCGAGCAGGCGTTGGCGATGTCGCGCGTGGAGCAGGCCGCGGCGGCGCTGCAGGTGGCGCAGGCGCGGCTCGATCGGCTCGCGATCGTCAGTCCGGTCGATGCAATCGTGCTGGCGCGGCATGCGGAGCCGGGCAGCATGGCGCAGCCGGGCAGCGTGCTGCTGGCACTGGCGGCCCAGGGCGAGATGCGCATCGATGCCGGCATCGACGAGAAGCACCTGCGGCTCTTGCGACCCGGGATGTCGGCCCGCGCGGAGGCCGACGCCTTCCCCGGGCAGCCGTTCGATGCGAAGCTCAGCTACGTCGCCCCGGCGGTCGATCCGCAACGAGGCACCATCGAGGTCCGGCTGGCCGTCCCGGAAGCGCCGGCGTTCCTGCGGCCGGACATGACGGTGTCGGTGGAGCTGCTTGGCGGCGAGAAGGCCGATGCGCTGGTGCTGCCCGCGGGCGCCGTGCGCGATGCCGATCGCGCGTCGCCGTGGGTGCTCGCAGTGCGC
>JAEZFJ010000116.1 GCA_023437755.1 Pseudomonadota bacterium | reverse complement strand
GGCCCCCCGCCCTGGGCTCACGCTCATAGACATGCACCTCGTGACCGGCACGGGCCAGCTGCTGGGCGGCGGCAAGGCCGGCGGGGCCGGCACCGACGACGCCGACCGACTTGCCGGTCCTGGCCTCCGGCGGCTGCGGCTTCACCCAGCCACTGCGGATGGCGCGGTCGGCGATCGCCTGCTCCACCGTCTTGATGGCAACGGGGACGTCCTCTAGGTTCAGGGTGCAGGCCTCCTCGCAGGGTGCGGGGCAGATGCGGCCGGTGATCTCGGGGAAGTTGTTGGTGGAATGCAGGTTCCGCGCCGCTTCTTCCCAGTCGCCATGGTAGACGAGGTCGTTCCAGTCGGGGATCTGGTTGTGGACGGGGCAGCCGGTGTCGCCGTGGCAGAAGGGAATGCCGCAATCCATGCAGCGCGCAGCCTGGTCGGCGACGCGCCCTTCCGACATCGGGATGGTGAACTCGCCGAAGTGGCGGATGCGGGCGGATGCCGGCTCGTAGCGCGGCTCTTCGGGTTCTATCTCGAGAAAGCCCGTGACCTTACCCATGGCTTTGCTCCTTGTTTGCTTCTGCCGCGAGGGCAGGGAGTCCGAGTTCTTGTTCGCAGGCGCTGATCCAGCGCTGGATTGCGGGGCGGCTCGACAGATCGAAGCCGCCTTCCGGCGCCTGGCGCGTATAGGGCAGCAGCGCGATGTCGGCGATGGTCATGGTCTCGCCCACCAGCCAGGTTCGGCCGGTCAGGTGAGCCTCCATCAGATCGAGAGCCTTGTTGCCGCGTTTGACCAGTGCCGGATCGAGATCGGCAATGGCTTGGCGGTCGTAAACCACGCGGGCACGGGCGACGGCGACGGTGGGTTCGTGGCTATACTGTTCCCAGAACAGCCACTCGTCCACCTTGGCCGCCGCATAGCGGTCCGCGGGGATGAAGCGGGTACCATGCGCCAGATAGCGCAGGATGGCGTTTGACTGGGCCAGTGGCCTGCCGTCGTCGAGAACGACTACCGGCATCTGGCCAGCCGGATTGAGCGCCAGAAACTCGGGCGTGCTGGTCTCACCCGAGCGCGTCCGGATTTCGTGCAGGACGTAGGGCGTGCCGGTGACATCGGCGATGTACTTCACCTTGAGGCAGTTGCCCGACCCGAAGTTGCCGTAGATCTGCAGCATCACTCGGCCGCCACGCCCATGGCGCCCTGAGCGCGCTTCTTTTCCATCTCCTGGATGGCGCGGCGGTATTCGACCGGCATGACCTTGACGAACTTGGGGCGCATCTCGGTCCAGTTCTCCAGTACCTGCCGGGCGCGCGTCGATCCGGTGTAGTGCAGGTGGTTGGAAATGAGCTGGTGCAGGCGCTCGTCGTCGTGCCTGGTCATGTCGCCGGAAATGTCGACGCGACCGTGCCATTCGAGGTCTCCACCATGGTGGTGGAGCTTGCGCATGAGCTCTTCTTCCTCGTGCACCGGCTCGAGGTCGACCATGGCGAGGTTGCAGCGGGAACGGAAGGTGCCGTCCTCGTCGAGCACATAGGCGATGCCGCCGGACATGCCGGCCGCGAAGTTGCGCCCGGTAGCGCCAATGACGACGACAACACCGCCGGTCATGTACTTGCAGCCATGGTCGCCCGTGCCCTCGACCACAGCGATGGCGCCGGAGTTGCGGACAGCAAAGCGCTCCCCGGCGACGCCGCGGAAGTAGCACTCGCCGGAGATGGCACCGTAAAGAACGGTGTTGCCGACGATGATCGACTTCTCGGGGACGATGCCGACCTTGTCGGATGGGCGCACGACGATGCGGCCACCCGAGAGGCCCTTGCCGACATAGTCGTTGGCGTCGCCGATCATGTCGATCGAGATACCCTTGGCAAGGAAGGCGCCGAAGGCCTGGCCGGCCGTGCCGCGCAGAGTGATGGCGACGGTGTCGTCCGGCAGGCCCTCATGGCCATAACGCCTGGCGAGCGCACCGGACAGCATGGCACCGGCGGAGCGATCGCGGGAGCGGATCGGCAGCTCGATCTGGACCGGGGTGCCGCTTTCGAGCGCGGGCCGAGCCAGTTCTACCAGCTTGCGGTCGAGCACGGAGTCGAGGTGATGATCCTGCGTTTCGGAGTGGTAGAGCGTGTCGCCGCCAATCGGCTCGGGCTTGTAGATGACCCTGGAGAGGTCGATGCCACCGCTCTTCCAGTGATCCACGGCACGGCGCTGGTCGGGCAGGTCCGAGCGGCCAATCAGGTCGTTGAGCGTGCGGGCACCGAGCGCGGCCATCAGCCCGCGCAGTTCCTCGGCGACGAAGAAGAAGTAGTTGATGACGTGCTCGGGCGTGCCCTTGAAGCGCTTGCGCAGCACCGGGTCCTGGGTGGCGACACCAACCGGGCAGGTGTTGAGATGGCACTTGCGCATCATGATGCAGCCGGCAGCGATCAGCGGCGCGGTGGCGAGGCCGAACTCGTCGGCACCGAGCAGGGCACCGATCACGACGTCCCGGCCGGTACGCACGCCGCCATCGACCTGCACCGCGATGCGGCTGCGCAGGCGATTGCGGACCAGCGTCTGCTGGGTCTCGGCGAGGCCGATCTCCCACGGGCTACCGGCATGCTTCAGCGAGGTCAGGGGGGACGCACCCGTTCCGCCCTCGTAGCCCGAGATGGTGACGTGGTCGGCGCGCGCCTTGGCGACGCCGGCGGCAACGGTGCCGACGCCGACCTCGGAGACGAGCTTCACCGAGACCTGGCCCTCGGGGTTCACGTTCTTCAAATCGAAGATCAGTTGCGCGAGATCTTCGATCGAGTAGATGTCGTGATGCGGCGGGGGCGAGATGAGGCCGACACCCTTGGTCGAGTGCCGGACCCGCGCGATCACCTCGTTGACCTTGTCGCCCGGCAGCTGACCCCCTTCGCCGGGCTTCGCCCCCTGTGCCATCTTGATCTGCATCATGTCGGAGTTGACGAGGTATTCCGTCGTCACGCCGAAGCGGCCCGAGGCTACCTGCTTGATGGCCGAGCGCATGGAATCGCCGTTGGGCATCGGCTTGAAGCGGTCGACTTCCTCGCCACCTTCGCCGGTGTTCGACTTGCCGCCGATCCGGTTCATGGCAATAGCGAGCGTCGTGTGCGCTTCGCGGCTGATCGAGCCGTAGCTCATCGCACCGGTGGAGAAGCGCTTGACGATT
>JAEZFJ010000053.1 GCA_023437755.1 Pseudomonadota bacterium | reverse complement strand
GTTCCCACCGGGGCCTTGTCGTTTCGAAGACCTGGCCGACTACTCGGCGGCGTCTTCGGCCGGAGCGGCGGAGCGGGCAGCCTTTTCCTCGGCGCGCTGCTTGGCCTTGTCACCGGGAACACCGCTCTTGGGGTTGTTGCGGGCTTCGCGCTTGACGAGGCCAGCGGCGTCGAGGAAGCGCAGGACGCGGTCGGTGGGGACAGCGCCAACCGAAACCCAATGCTGGGCGCGCTCGGTGTTCAGCACGACGCGGTTCTCGGCATCCTTGCCGAGCAGCGGGTTGTAGGTGCCGAGCTTCTCGATGAAGCGGCCGTCGCGGGGCGACCGGGCGTCGGCAACGACGATGTGGTAGAACGGGCGCTTCTTGGTGCCGGCGCGGGCGAGACGGAGCTTGAGGGCCATTTGGGTCTTCCTGAGGTCTGTTGAGGGGTTACTTTTTCTTGCCGAGGCCAGGCAGGCCAGGGAAACGGGGAGCTCCGCCGATGCCGGGGAGACCCGGGCCACCGGAGGTCTTGAGCAGTGCGCCGACATCGGTCGGCAGCTTGTCGGCGATCGGCAGGTCGGCCGATGGCAGGTTCTTGAGCTGGTCGGGGTTGATCCCGGCCTGGCGCGCCATCTGCTCTAGCTGCTTGGGATCCATGCGGCCGAGGTCTGGCATGCCACCGAGCATGCCGCCCATCTTGCCGCCGAACATGCCGGCGAGCGAGCCCATGCCGCCCTTGGACACCTTCTTCATCATGTCCGCCATCTGGCGGTGCTGCTTGGCCAGCTTGTTGATCTCGCTGACCTCGACACCGGCGCCGGCGGCGATGCGCTTGCGGCGGGAGGCGTTGAGCAGGTCCGGATTGGCCCGCTCCTTTTTCGTCATCGAGTTGATGATGGCGACCTGGCGGTCGAACACCTTCTCGTCGATGCTGGCGCCGGCCATGGCCTTCTTGACCTGGCCCATGCCGGGCAGCATGCCCATGAGGCCGTTCATGCCGCCCATCTTCTTCATCTGCAGAAGCTGGGCACGCAGATCCTCGAAGTCGAAGGAGCCCTTCTTGAGCTTCTTCGCCATCTTCGCCGCGTCTTCGGCGGAAACGTGCTGGGCGGCCTTCTCGACGAGGGAGACGATGTCGCCCATGCCGAGAATGCGGTCGGCGATGCGCGAGGGGTGGAAATCCTCGAGCGCATCCATCTTTTCGCCGACGCCGATCAGCTTGATCGGCTTGCCGGTGGCGGCGCGCATCGACAGCGCAGCGCCGCCGCGGCCATCACCATCGACGCGGGTCATGACGATGCCGGTGACATCCAGGCGCTGGTCGAAGGAGCGGGCGACGTTGATGGCGTCCTGACCGGTCAGGGCATCGACGACGAGCAGGATTTCGTGCGGCCGGGCAATGGACTTGATCTCGGCCGTTTCGGCCATGAGTTCTTCGTCGACATGGGTGCGGCCGGCGGTATCGAGGATCAGGACATCGTAGCCGCCGAGACGACCTTCGCGCTCGGCACGACGGGCGATCTCGAGCGGGGTTTCGGTGGCAACGATCGGCAGGGGGTCGACGCCGACCTGCTCGCCGAGCACGCGCAGCTGCTCCATGGCGGCCGGGCGGCGGGTATCGAGGGAGGCCAGGAGAACCTTTTTCTTCTGGCGGTCCTTGAGACGTCTGGCGATCTTGGCGGTGGTGGTGGTCTTGCCCGAGCCCTGCAGGCCCACCATCAGCAGCGTTACCGGCGCGGCGGCATTGAGGTCGATGGTGACGGCGTCGGAGCCGAGCACCGAGACCAGCTCGTCATGGACGATCTTGACGACCTGCTGGCCGGGGGTGACCGAGCGGGTGACCTCGGCGCCGACGGCGCGCTCGCGCACCTGCTCGACAAAGGCCCGGACCACTTCGAGGGAAACGTCGGCTTCGATCAGCGCCCGGCGAATTTCGCGCATGGCGGCATCGACATCGGCCGCATTCAGCGCGCCGCGGCCACGAAGCCCATCGAAAATCTTGCCAAGCCGGTCGCTCAGGCTTTCAAACATAGGTCCGTCCTTCGTCTTTCCGGTTGATCCGGCAGAGATAGGGCGCATCCGGCCAAACACCAAACCCACCCGCGGGCGCAACGCGCTGGCGGATGTTGACCTCCGGGATCGGGCCCCGGTGGGCGGCTCAGAGGCAAAGCCTGATGAACGGGCTGCGTGTAGGGGAAGCGGGGCAGGGAGTCAAGGAAAGAGGGCGTTCGACGCTCAACACCCGCTCTTGGACCTCCTTAGAAGGGAGGTCGCGGTACCGTGTCACCGACCTCCTGGTTCGACAAGCTCCCCATGAGGTCTGCGGGGGGCTGCTATCTGGTTAAACCCTATACGCCACCCGCAGCCCGCCCCAGTGGCGGCCGTTGATGGTGATCGGGGCAGAGCAATCCTTCATCAGCACGTATTCGCCGCCACCCATGTCGCGGCGATAGGTCTGGAGCAGGAAGGGCTTGGTGGAGCGGCCGGCGGAGAGCCCGGTGCGGTCATTGAAGATGCGCCGGTTGCGGCAATGAGCGGCGTTCCAGACCGGGTCGTCGCCCTGCGGCTGGGAATAGATGCGATTGTGGGTGGGTAGGTAGCCGTTGCGGTCCACCGTAGCGCAGAAGGCGATGCGGCGATCGAAGGCGAGCACCGGCTCCTGGACCCCGGGAAGCACGCGATCGGTGAACTCGGTAAAGCGGGTAACGACCTGCTGCGGATTGGTGTCCGGTACCTCGCGATAGTTGGTGTCGAACAGGTCGGCGAGGGTGATCTCGCCGCGCTTGAGCGCCTCGCTGAAGATCGCAGCAACTTCCTGCGCCTTGTTCTGCGCGACGGCGATGAACGGCGCGTCGGCGGTCTCGACACCGGCTTCCACCAGGAACAGCATGAACTCTTCGGAGATGCCGAGAATGGTCTGCGTGCCCGCTTCAGCCTCATCGAGATGCTGGCGACAGGTCGCGGCGCCCTCGGCCAGAGCGGAGAGTTCGCCCTGCATGGTTTCGAAGCCGCTGATCGAACGCTCCACAGGCTCGGCCAGGGCGTCGATGTCGGCGACGAGCCGGTCGAAGGAGCTGACCAGCTCCGACAGGGTTGCAGTGGCGCTGCGGGCGAGTTCGGCATCCTGCACCGCCTGCTGCGCGGCCTCGGCATTGGCGCCGGCCTGTTCGCGCAGGCCACCCAGTGCGACGCTGAGTTCGGCGAGGTGCGACACGGTCTGGCCGGAGAAATCATGGATCTGGTCGGCAAGGCCCTTCACCGCATTGGCGATAATGGCAAAGCCGCGGCCGGCGTCGCCCGCACGGGCAGCTTCGACAGACGCATTGAGCGCCAGGAGCTTGGTTTCGCGGGCGATCTGGGCAATGGCGGAACTCGCCTTCTCCACTCCTCTCAGGGTGCCAGAAATGCCCTCGAGGGTTGAGCGGATGCCGAGGGCACCCTCGGTGAGCTGAGTCATGGTGGTGCCGGTGCGCTCGACCACCCCGGAGACGGCGGTGGTGCTGTCATCGAGCACATGGCGAGCATCGGCGGCGGTTTCGCGGGTGCGGGCCATGCCGTCGCCGAGCTGAGCGGCGGCGGCGTTCATCTCGGCAGCAGCGGCTTTGGCGGCGTCCGCCTGCAGCGCCTGCTGCCGGCTGATGGCCGAAACGTCCGAGATCAGCCCGGCGACGCCGGCAATCTCCACGCCTAGGCGGCCGGCGCGGTCGCCGATTTCCCCCAGAGCGCGCGCGTCGCCAGCGGGCTGCGCCGGTGCCATTGCAATGGCTGCCATGTTCCCCCTCCACGTTCAGCGATGGCAGGGTAGTGGGGTTTTCGGTAAGAAAGGATTAACCGTGCTTAAAGATGAGGCAGCTCGCTGGCGCGCAGCGGGGGACGGTGGTCGATCAGCAGCACGGCGTCCGGGTGGAGTGCGGCCCTGATACGGGACAGGGCAGCGGTTTCCAGTTCGGGGTGCCGCCCGTCGAGCGCCCCGACCCGCATGGCGAAGGCCAGATCGAACAGCGCC
>JAEZFJ010000377.1 GCA_023437755.1 Pseudomonadota bacterium | reverse complement strand
CACCGGTAGGGGGATAGATTCCGTACCCAGCGCGGCCAATGAAGGCGCCGTCGGACTTGCGGGTCAGGCGCAGCTTGCCGAGACGACGGGTCTCGAACAGCTCGATCCAACCGGCGAGCGCGGTTCGCGCCTTGTCGCGGCTCCAGGGTCGGCCGTCGGCGCTGAGATAGCGGGCGACGTTCTCGGTGCCGTGCAGACGCACGAGATCATCGAGCTGGTCCATGCGCCACCCGGACATGACCAGCCGCTCCGTTTCCAGCAAGGTCAGGTCGGTCATCGAGCGACGGCGGTTTCGAGCGTGCGCAGCTCGCGCGGGATGTTGAAGGCGATGTTCTCGCGCGCGGTGACGCGGGCCTCGACCTTGATCTCGTAGCGCTGGGCGAAGGCCTCGATCACCTCGTCGACCAGGGTCTCGGGCGCCGACGCTCCGGCGGAGACGCCGAGCGAGCGGATGCCCTGGAGGCGGCTCCAGTCGATCTCGGAGGCGCGGTCCACCAGCATGGCGACCTTGCAGCCCGAGCGCTCTGCCACTTCCACCAGCCGCAGCGAATTGGAGGAGTTGGGCGAACCCACAACGATCATGGCATCCACTTCCGGGGCGACGGCCTTGACGGCCTCCTGCCGATTGGTGGTGGCGTAGCAGATGTCTTCCTTGTGCGGGCCGCTGACGGCCGGGAAGCGAGACTTCAGCGCCTCGACGATCTCGCGGGTGTCGTCCACCGACAGCGTGGTCTGGGTGACGAAGGCGAGGGTCTCGGGATCCTTCGGCGTGAAGACCAAGGCATCGGCGACGGTCTCGATCAGGGTGATCGAGCCTTCCGGCAACTGCCCCATGGTGCCGAGCACTTCCGGGTGGCCGGCATGGCCGATGAGGACGATCTCGCGGCCTTCGGCGAAATGGCGCTGCGCTTCAACATGCACCTTGCTCACCAGCGGGCAGGTGGCATCGAGGAAGAACATGTTACGCGTCCTGGCGTCGGCCGGCACCGATTTGGGTACGCCATGGGCTGAGAACACCACCGGCGCCCCGGTGTCGGGGATCTCGTTCAGCTCCTCGACGAAGATGGCGCCCTTGGCCTTGAGTCCATCGACCACGTACTTGTTGTGCACGATGGCATGGCGGACATAGACCGGCGCACCGTATTTCTCGAGGGCGAGCTCCACGATCTGGATGGCTCGATCCACGCCGGCGCAGAAACCGCGCGGGGCGCAGAGCAGAATGTCAAGGTGCGGCCGCTTTTCCATAGCAGTTCAGATGCTTTCCGCGCCGGGGCAAGTCAAGCCTTGTTGCAGGCGATGGGGCGCATGGGCAATATGCCCGCGAATTACGGCAAGGACCCGGCAGTGAGTTTGGCGCAGGAAATGTTCGCGATTGCCCCGGCAACGGGGAAGGCGAACCTGTCGGCGAGCCAGCTCAAGCTGCTCAGCGGCAAGGCCCGCTGGATCTTCCGGGTGGGGGAGACCGGATTCCCGACCATTCCGACCATTGCCATCACGCGCGCTGCCTGGGAGGCGCTGCAGGCGGAGCGCCAGCGGCGAGACACCAAGCTGCGCACGCATTGGATCGCCTGCCTGTTCAGGCTGGTTGCCGACCCCTCGCGCCCGCCGCAACTGGCTGTGCGCACCTCGGCTGGGGCGCACAATAGTGGACTGATGCCGGCGCGGGTGGGTATCCCGGCGCCAACGAGCTCCACTGAGGCCGTCGATCCGGCCAGCGCACTCGGCAAGGCCATCCGCGAGGCCTTCGAGAGCTACGGCTTCGAGCGCAGCTGGAGCGGGTCGCGTTCGTCGGAAGAAGAACGGGCCCGCCAGATCGTCCTGGTGCAGACCACGGCTGAAGGTGAACTCGAACAGTTCCTCACCCGCCATGCACAGACGGGGGCGCTCGGCCCGGCACCGGCCGACGGTGCGCCGTTGCCGCCTCTGCCGAATTCCGTTGATGCGCTGGTGCAATTGCTCGACGCCAAGTCCGGCCGGCACATGACCTGCCTTGTTGCGGTCGACAGCGGTGAAGTCACGTTTCTGTCAGCAAGACCGATCCAGGCCTCGGCGGCGGCCGAACTCGAGGCGGCGGTCGACCGTGTGCAACGCAAGGTCTGGACCCCCCACAATGCGGTGACGCGCGTGGACCCTACCCGCATCGCGCAATTGCTGCACCCCGGCATCCGCTCCACCGAGGGGATGCCGCCGATCGCCACAGGGCTCGGCGTTTCACCCGGCGCGGCCAGTGGCGTGGTGGTATTCACCACCGAGGACGCGGCCCGGATGCGGGCGCGCTCGAAACACTGCATCCTGGTGGTCAACGAGACGGGCCCGGCAGACATCGAGGGGATGAAGGCCGCCACCGGCATCCTTACTGCCCGCGGCGGCATGACCAGCCATGCCGGGGTGATCGCTCGCATCACCGGCAAGCCTTGTGTTGCGGGTGTGCGGACGCTGTCGGTCAATACCGGCGAGATGGTGTGCCGCATTGGGGATCGCGAGTTCCGCACCGGCGACCGGCTGACCATCGATGGCAGCGACGGCTCAGTATATGCCGGTGCGCTGCCGCTGGCGCAGCCGCATATCGGCGGCGCCATCGGCACGCTGCTCGGCTGGTCTGACGCAACCAGGAAGATCTCGGTGCGCACCAATGCAGAAACCGTGGAATCCGCCCTGACGGCCCTGAGCTTCGGAGCCGAAGGTATCGGGCTCGCGCGCAGCGAGCACATGTTCTTCTCGCCCGAACGTATGGTCGCGTTGCGCCGCGTGATCCTCAGCGAAGACGAGGACGACCGCAGCCGGGC
>JAEZFJ010000367.1 GCA_023437755.1 Pseudomonadota bacterium | reverse complement strand
GCATTGATGACGATGATGTTGTCACCCATGTCCATGTGGGGGGTGAAGGTGGCCTTGTGCTTGCCACGCAGGCGCGAGGCGATGATCGAGGCGACGCGGCCCACCACGAGCCCTTCGGCGTCGATCAGGATCCACTTCTTTTCGATCTCGCTCGGTTTCGCCGAGTAAGTGCTCATTGTTAAATTCCCAAGATTTCCGGGGCTCGCCAGCCTTCGGCATTTGCCAAGAGCGGCGGTTCGGCCGGTCGTGTACGGGTGATTTGCAGGCGCGTCAAGCGCCTACATTTTACCGAGCGAAATCAATCGCTTACAGACGCGGTATTATGATACCGCACCTAGTGGCGGGCGCGCCTGAGGTCGGCGATATAGGCCGCCACGGTGCCACCCAGCATGAAGGCGAGCGCCTGATGCCCGACCGCCAAGCTGATCGGCACGCTGGTCAGCAGCGTGGCAATTCCAAGGCCCACCTGCAGCAGCACCAGCATGCCGAGCAGCGGCAGCCAGCCATGCACTCCGCCAAAGCCGCCATCGCGCGAGCGGCGCCATACCAGATAGGCGACATAGGCGACGAGGGCGTAGGCGATGGTGCGGTGAATGAACTGCACTGTCAGCGCGTTTTCGAAGAAGTTGCGCCAGGCCGGCTCCATCACCAGCATGCCCCCGGGGATGATCGCCCCGTCCATCAGCGGCCATGTCTGGTAGCCCATGCCCGCATCGAGCCCAGCTACGAAGCCACCGGCAGCGATCTGGAGGATCACCGCAACCAGGAGAATAGCCGCCGCGGCAATCTGCCGGCCGCTGACCCGCCCGACTGCCCTGCCCGGCTCCATCGAGCGCGCCACATAGAGGAGTGCGATGAACAGGAACGCTGCGGCGGTGAGGTGCGCCGCCAGACGGTATTGCGACACGGAAGTCAGCTCGGTCAGTCCGGAGGTGACCATCCACCACCCCAGGAAGCCCTGAAAACCGCCAAGCAGGAAAAGCACGAACAGCGGCACAGCGAGGTCACGCGACAGGCGCTTCTGGAACAGGAAGACCACGAAGGGGATCAGGAAGAGCACCCCCAGCGCCCGGGCGATCAGCCGGTGGAACCACTCCCAGAAGAAGATGAACTTGAAGTCGTCGAGGCTCATCCAGGAATGGACGACCGAGTATTGCGGAATCTGCTTGTAGGCGTCGAACTCGGCATTCCAGTCCGCCTGGCTGAGCGGCGGAATGACGCCCGAGACCGGCTTCCAGCTGGTGATGGACAAGCCGGACTCGGTGAGCCGGGTGATGCCGCCGACGACCACGATCATCAGCACCCAGCCGGCGAGAGCATAGAGCCAGAGACGCACCGGCCGGAGCCGGTCGTCAGCAATGCGTTCACGGCTCACTGCGGCATTTTGGGCGATCGTCAAAGCGCTGTTCCAGGTATCGAAAAAGGCAGCGGAGTGGTAAGCCCCGAACATCCCCGTCGCAAGAGACCCCCTTGTCGCAGATGAACCAGCGTCAACGCAAATTGATCGGTGCCCTGCTCCTCCCGGCCTCCGTGGTCTTCTGGGTCACGCTGGCGACGGCCGTCTACCTGGTGCTTCCGGAAGGACTGCCCTGGTGGGTGCTGATCATCTTCTTCGCCATCGCTGGAATGGGCTGGTTTCTACCGGCTGCCGTGATCATCCGCTGGATGCTCAAGCCGGCGGCCTGAGCTTCAGCCGGTGAAGCGCCCGAGTGCAGAGAAGATCGCTCCGCTCGCAAAAACATCAACATAGCGGCGGTTCTGGAAGTAGCCGTTGAGCGACACGCGCGGCAGGGCATGCAGGGCCTGGAGGTGCCGGGGGTAGAGCCCGCCGGGCCGCGTGGTCACTGCGGTGCGGAAGCCAAGTTCCCGGGCCAGGCCGAACTCGCGTTGATCCGCGGAGAGCGGGCCGCCGACCGGATAGGAGAAATGGACGGGGCGAAGGCCCAGCCGCTGGGCGATCACCTCGACGGACTCTGCCATCTCGCTTCGCGCTTCTGCCTCGGGCAGCTTCGCAAGCTCGTAGTGCCGAACAGTGTGCGCGCCGATGGTGCAAAGCGGATCGGCGGCAATGGTGGCAAGCTCGGGCCAGTCCATGATCAGGTCGCGGCACTGCTGGGCAAGATCGTAGTCATGGAGCGCGGCGACGCTGCGCATCAGTTCCACCCGCTCGGGCTCGGGCATCTTGCGCATCCGCCAATACAGAGTGTCGAAGGCGGATTGCTTCTCCGCCAGCGTCGTCGTGGGAAGTGGCGACTCCCCATTGGGGAGCATGAGCGTGGTGTGGCTGGCGATGATGTCCTCGATCGCCTGCCACCAGATCTCTCCGGCGGCATCGACCAAGCCGGTCGGGACGTAGAGCGTGAACGGCGCCTTGTGGCGCTGAAGGACGGGAAGCGCATGCACGAGATTGTCGCGATAGCCATCATCGAAGGTCAGGACGATGAAGCGCCGCCCCGCCCTTGGTGACGCCAGCCGCTCAATGGCTTCGTCCAGCGTGACGATGTCCAGTCCAAGTGCCCTCACCCGCTCGAGCACATAGTCGAGGAAGTCGGGACGGACCTGCAGGATCGAGTTGGGCGAGAATGCCGCCGGCGGCTCCGGCAACACGCGGTGCAGCGTGAAGATGACACCGCGCGAAGCGGACAACCTGCGGATCAGCCCGGGCAAACGCGAGAGCCACAGCGCCTCGAAGGTAGCGCGGATCGCCGAATACTTGAGCGACATGCTCAGGCGGCAACCTGCGCCGGAGGAGCCGCGATCTCAACGGTATCGAAACCGACGTCGCGCAACCCCTCGCGCGCCGTCGCCAGCGACGCGACGTCCTCCGAGCTGGTCGGCACCAGCACCAGCCTGCCGCCCAGTTCGGCAAGCACTGACAGCGAGGTTCCGGGCCCCAGGATCCCGGTATTGACGATGACGACCTCATAGATGTCGCCGAGGGCCTCCACCAGCGTGAGCGGGCGGCTGTTGCCGAGATCAAGGGCGGTGAGCCGGCCCCAGGGCACTTCGGCAAAGCTGTTGTCGGCGGATTTGTGCACCACATCGCCGAAGCTCGCTGCACCGCGGGCGAGGTCCGTCAGGCCCGGTTCCTCGCTCCGGCGGGCGCTGCCCGCATCGATGAGGGCAACGCTGAGGCCGCGCGCCAGGGCGTCGTCGCTGAGCGCCTCCGCGAGCTTCTGCACCGTATCGTGCACCCCTGCGCCAGCCAGCATCAGCAGGTGGGTGCGACCGAGGACCAGATCGGAGGCAAGCTGAGCCGTGGAGAGCAGACCCGCGATGCCGGGGGCAAGGACCGCCTCCGGCTCGACCGGCTCATCTTCGGGCAGATCCGGATGATCCTCGAGGGCCGCCAGCACCGCCTCGTCGGCTGCGCCAGGCTCGCGCTCTTCGGCTATGCCGGGCTCCGGCTCGTCATTCGCCATGACCCTATCGCCATCCCATTCGGGCTCTTCAGCAAAGACCTCGGCGGCAGCCGGCGGGTACTCCTCCGGTTCGACTTCGACCACGTCGACGGGCTCCTGCCACCGCTGGTCAGGCTCAAGGTCCTGTTCGTCGAAAGGTACTTCCTCGAGTTCGTCCTGCGGGCGCTCGTACCCGCGCACGCCAACCACCGCGCGGCCCGACATCAGTTCCCCGAAGACAACGGCGCCGGCCTGGACGGCTATGGACACGAAGCCGACCGCAGCCAGGATCAGGCCCGTCTTCGGCGACGCAGGGGCAACAGATGGCGCCGCAACGCTGACCACCCGCACGTCCGGGAGCGTGGAACTGGTTTCGGTGCGGGAGTTGGCCTCGTTGTAGCGCATCAGGTAGCTCTCGAGCAGGTCGCGCTGGGCCTTGGCCTCGCGCTGGAGGCTGTCGAGGGTGACGTTGTCGGTGGTGGCGGTGGAGGCGGTGGCCTTGAGCCCGTTCAACTGCTCGCGCAGCGAGGCCTCGGTGCCAGCCTCCACCTCGGCCTCGGCTTCGATGGCGTCGGCGACGCGCCGGGCCTCGGCATTGATCTGCGTGGTGAGCTCGGAAATCTGCGCGGTCAGGGCGCGCATGGCAGGGTGGTTCGGCAGCAGGGTGGCGGAACGCTGCGCCATCTCGGCCTGCAGCTGCGCCTTCTGCTGCGACAACTGCTGGATGGACACCGAGTCGCGAATGCCGGGGATGCCTTCCACCGACTCACCCTGCTGCAGCAGCCCGCGGATGAGGTTGGCGCGCGACAGCGCCGTGGTACGCCGCTCCTGGGCGGCGTTGATCTGGCTGGCGAGCGTGGACAGTTGCTGGTCGAGCAGCGTGGTGTTGTTGCCGCCGACATAGAGGTCGTTCGCAACCTTGAAGTCGGCGACGGCAGTCTCCGCCTCGACGACGGCGATCCGCAGCCGGTCAATTTCCTCCGCCAGCCATTCGGAG
Source organism: Pseudomonadota bacterium (assembly GCA_023437755.1). GTDB lineage: Bacteria > Pseudomonadota > Alphaproteobacteria > Rhizobiales > Devosiaceae > Devosia. Next base: position 1,071 of record JAEZFJ010000367.1, on the reverse strand, counting down.
GCGCGGGCCGTGTCGGTCAGCGACAGCTCGGCGCGGCGGTCGACATGGGCATTGGCCAGCGCATTGGCGATGCGGGCCGCGAGTTCGGGGTCGGACGACATCACCCCGACGGAGATGATGCGGGAGTCGCGCTCCTGGGCGACGTTGAGCCGGGCATAGAGGTTGTTGAGGACGGTCTCGTCGAGATTGGCAGAGCCACCGCGGCCGAGCAGGCGACCCAGGGTCGCGAGCGGCGACAGGCTGCCATCGCCGACACCGTTGAACTCCGGCACCTCACGGAGATCGAGTTCGTTGATGACGCGCATCAGCGTGTCGCGGGAGCGCAGCAGCTCGATCTGGCTCGATACCACTCCGGTTTCGGCGCCGGTGATGGTGGGAGCCTGCTCATTGGCGGAGCGGATATAGACGTTGCTGCGGGGCTCCACCAGAATCGAGGCGGAGGATTCATAGAGCCGCGGCATGAACAGCAGGATCACATACGTGATCGCCAGGAGCAGCAGAGTAACCAGCAGGATGCGGGGCAACCGCCGGACCAGCGCCGACAGCATGGCGCCGACGTCAATTTGCTCTTCCCTTGCGATCGACTCGAATGCCACCGGCAACTCCCGCGTTTGCGCCCGGACTATCCCGCCGACGTGGTAAGTATTCCGTTAAGGTTGTTGCGTTCCGCACGACGAAGCCGCCGCCGGAAGCAGTTTGTTAACCATGCCGCGCAGACAGTGGGGCAGGTAAACCCCGCGAGAGTCGCATGCGCCGCTTGCTGCCCGTTCTGACCCTGGCTCTGCTCCTGTCCGGCTGCGCCACCCGCCCGGCCACCTATACGGTGGACACCCAGGGTGCGTATGAACTCGACACCGGCGATGTGGTGCGGGTCACCGTCTATGGCGATGCCGAACTGAGCTCGACCTACCGGATCGATGATTCCGGCTCGATCGCCTTCCCGCTGGTCGGCCCGGTGCCGGTGCGCGGCACCACGGCGAACGGGGCTGCCGACCGGCTCGCGGCGGCGCTCGCCAATGGCTACATGCGCAATCCCGACGTGGCGGTGGAAGTCGCCGAGTCGCGGCCATT
>JAEZFJ010000361.1 GCA_023437755.1 Pseudomonadota bacterium | reverse complement strand
GCCGTCGATCCCTGGATAGTCGTCGAGAATGCCGGAGCGGTTGATCGCCTCGGCCATGAACTTGGCGTCCGTGGCCGAGCAGTTCACCGAGGTGAGGATGCCGATATAGTTGCGGGTGCCGACCTTGCCGTTGGGGCGGACATAGCCCTCGAAGGTGGCGCGCTCGGCAACCGGCACCATCTCGACCGGCAGCACGCCTTCGCTGAACTGGTAATCGCGGGCGATGGTGCCGTCGCCGGCGCCCATGCCGCAATTGTGCTCGTGCACCCAGTCGCCGGGCTCGATGGCGTCCTTGGCGAAACCGATGATCTGGCCGAACTTGGTGACTGCCTCGCCGGCTCGCACGGGGCGGGTGGCGAACTTGTGCCCACGCGGCACGCGGCGGCGTATGGTCACGCCCTGCGGAGTCTCGGCACCGACCTCGAGATTGCTGAGCGCCACAGCGATGTTGTCGGCGGGGTTCAGCACCAGGGTCTTTGCCTCGGGGCGGGTCATGGTCTCGGACATGGGGACAGGCTCTCGGGGATCGGGGGATTTACCGCAGCACACTTTGCCGCAATGGTGCGGCGCGGCGACGGGCGTTGTCAGCGAGTTTGGCACTTACTAACATGTTAGCATGACATCGGAAGCAAGTCCCTACTCTTTTCTGCAGCGTTCGGGCGGAATTGCGCGCGGCAGCGTCACCGTGGAGGTGACCAATGCCATCCGCCAGGGGATCGTCACGCTGGCGCTGCCGCCGGGCAGCCCCATCGACAAGACGGCCATCTGCGAGCAGCTCGGGGTGTCGCGCTTCCCCGTCGGCGAGGCACTGGCGCGCCTGCAAAACGAAGGGTTGGTCGACATCGCCCCGCAGCGCGGCTCGACCGTGTCGCTGGTCAGGATTGCCGACGTTAAGGAATACATGCTGATCCGCAAGGCGCTGGAATCGGAAGCGCTGCGCGTGCTGATCGGAGCGCATGACGACGCGCTGGTCGCAGCCCTGCAGGAGAACATGCAGCGCCAGCGCGCCGCTGCCGACCGCGACGATGCCGAGGCCTTCCACGCCGTCGACATCGAGTTCCACGACATCATCTATCGCTCGATGGGCCTGAGCAAGATCAAGGGCATCATCGACCAGGCGCGCGCCAATCTCGATCGGGCCCGCCGCCTGATCATCACGCCGCGCCGGCTCAACCACACCATTGGCGAGCACCAGGCCATCCTCGACGGCATCCTCCTCGGCGACCAGGCGCAGGCGACCCGCGCCATGCGCGCCCATATCGATGCGGTGATGGTGGAACTCTTCGCCTTTGCCCGCGACCACGCCGAACTGTTCGCGGACGGAGCTGCGCTCGAGGCGGACGGCGACAATTTCCCCTTCGGCTGAGGCCAGGACATGCTCAAGAACATCCCGCCCCTGCTCGGACCCGAACTGCTGTCGACCCTCCGCGCCATGGGCCATGGGGATGAGATTGCCATCGTCGATGCCAACTATCCGGCCACAGCCATGGACACGCGACTGGTGCGGCTCGACGGGCACAGCGCCACCGAGGTGCTCGATGCGGTGCTGACCGTGCTGCCGCTCGACGATTTTGTCGACCATGCCGCCTTCGGCATGGCGGTGGTCGGCGAGCCCGAGCGCCGCGAGCCGGTGATGGACGCGTTCGACGCCGTCATTGCGCGGCACGAGCCTGGCATGAGGCTCCATCTGCTGGAACGCTTCAGCTTCTACGAGCGGGTGCGCTCGGGCTTTGCCGTGGTGCAGACCGGTGAGGGCCGGCTTTACGGCAACATCATCCTCAAGAAGGGCGTGATCCGCCCGCACTAGCCGAACGGATTAGCCCCGCGCCGGCCTCGACAGCTAACATGTCAGTGGCTATGGCCTTGGGGACGAACAGGGAGAGAGCCAATGAAACTGCTGCGCGTGGGCGCCAAGGGCGCCGAGAAGCCCGCCATCCTTGCCGAAGACGGTACCATTCGCGACCTCAGCGGCATCATTCCGGACCTCGCCGGCTCGGCGCTTTCCGACGCGAGCCTGGAGCAGATCCGGGCCGTCGATCTCTCGGGCCTGCCGCAACTGAGCGCAGACGAGCGCATCGGCCCCTGCGTTGGCCAGGTCGGCTAGTTCATCTGCATCGGCCTCAACTATGCCGACCATGCTGCCGAGACCGGCGCGCCGATCCCGGCCGAGCCGATCATCTTCATGAAGGCGACCAGCGCCATCATTGGCCCGGACGACGACGTCATCATCCCCAAGAACGCGATCAAGCCGGACTGGGAGGTCGAGCTGGCGGTGGTGATCGGCAAGGAGGCCCGCTACGTCGACGAAGCCGACGCGATGGATCATGTCGCCGGCTATTGCGTCTGCAACGACATCAGCGAGCGCCATTTCCAGACCGAGCGCGGTGGGCAATGGGACAAGGGCAAGGGCTGCGACACCTTCGGTCCGATCGGGCCGTGGCTCGTCACCCGCGATGAAATCGCCGACCCGCAGAACCTCAAGATGTGGCTCGAAGTCGACGGGAAGCGCTACCAGGACGGCTCCACCAGGACGATGATCTTCGGCGTCGCCCACGTGGTGAGCTATGTCAGCCAGTTCATGTCGCTGCAGCCGGGCGACGTCATCACCACAGGTACCCCACCGGGCGTCGGCATGGGCATCAAGCCCGAGCCGGTGTGGCTCAAGCCCGGCAATATCATGCGACTCGGCATCGAAGGCCTGGGCGAGCAGACGCAGACGGTGCGGGCTTACGGGGCGTAAACTGCTTCCCCACCCTTGATCCCTCCCCGCAAGGGGGAGGGCTACGGCCGCCGCGCCACCAGATCGATCTCGACCACCGCGCCGACTGCGAGCGCTGTTACCCCCACGGTGGTGCGCGCTGGCAGCTTGCCGGCGGTGAAGAAGCTCGGCCAGAGCTCGTTGAGCGCCTGGTAATCGCGCTCGAACTCAGTCAGGTAGATGCGCGCCATGGTGACGTGCTCGAGACCAAGGCCGATACCGCCCAGTACAATGCGCAAGTTGCCCACCACCCGCCGCGTCTGAGCGGCAATACCGTCCGGAAGCGGCGCGTCGGGATTGGAGGGGTCGGTCGGCATCTGCCCGGTGACGAACACCCAGCCATCGACTTCCACCGCATGCGAGAAAGGGGCGACCGGCCGTGGGCCGCTGGCGATCATGTGGTGGAGCATCTCACTCATGGTTTTCTCCTTCAGGACACTGCGACCTCTCTTGCGTGTCGCCGCGCCGAGGCGCAAGCTCGGTGCATGCGGAAGCGTATGGGTAATCTCGCCGGCCTGCTGCTCGCCCTCCTAGGGCTTTTCGCCATGGCTCCCGCCGGGGGGCAGACCAGCGAGACGGAGTACGCATCCGCCCTGGACGGCTTGTTCGCCGAACTGGCCGTGGCGCCGGATCCCGCTGCGGCGCGGGGCATCTCAGACGACATCTGGCGGCTGTGGATGGAGCCGCCGGACGCGGAGCTCGCCGCCCGCATGGCGGGCACACAGGACCTGCGCTGGCGCGGAGACCTGCCGGGACTGATCGCCACGCTCGACGCGGTTATTGCCGACTACCCGGACTATGCCGAAGCCTACAACCAGCGGGCCACGATCAATTTCTCGCTCGGCAAGTACGACGAGTCGCTGGCCGATATCGCTGCAACACTCGAGCGCGAACCGCGCCACTTCGGCGCGCTCGCCGGACGGGCACTGATCCTCAAGGAGCAGGGCCAATACGAGCAGGCGCTGGAGACCATGCGCGCGGCGCTGAAGATCCACCCGTTCCTTGGCGAGCGGGCGCTTTTTCCCGAACTCAGCGAAGACGCCGTCGAGGCTTGAACTTGATGTGTAGCCCGCCCCTTGACGGCTGCCCGTATATGTAACAAATAAAGTTACATGAAGAGATCAAGCCGCCTTTCCCTCGCCCTCCACGCGCTGGTGCACCTGGCCAAGCAGCCGGAACAGACGCTGACCTCGTCGGCGCTGGCCACCTGCCTGATGACCAATCCGGTGGTGGTGCGGCGTGTGCTGGGGGAACTGCGGGAGGCCGGTATCGTTGCGGCCACACGCGGGCCGGACGGCGGCTGGCAGCTCAAGCAGGCACCGGAAGCGGTAACGCTCAGGGCCGTGTCGGCTGCCATGGGCGAAAGCCTCCTGATCCGCGCCGAAAGCGACCCCGGCGACCGGCAATGCGGCATCGTCCGTGCGGTGGACGCCGTGATGGCCGACTTCCTGATCGAGGCTGAGGCGCTGCTCGCGGCCAAGCTCGAAACCGTCACCCTGGCCGACCTGTCCGGGTCGACCACATCCTTCCCCTTTCTCACCGGAGCTCATCACCATGGATGACGTCATCATTGTCGGCGGCAGCTTTTCGGGGCTCGCCGCCGCCATGCAGCTCGGCCGTGCCCGCCGCAAGGTCACCGTGCTCGACACCGGCCTCAACCGCAACCGCTATGCCGGCCACGCCCACAACGTGCTCGGCTTCGACGGCACCCCGCCCGGCGACGTGCTGAGCCAGGCCCGCGCGCAGGTCGCAGCCTACCCCACCGTCAAGCTGGTGCAGGGCCGCGCCGAAACCGTCTCGGGCGAACCGGACGATTTCACCATCAGGACCGCCGAGGGCGGGAGCTTCAGCGGACGCCGGCTGATCCTGAGTTATGGCATCGTCGACGAGTTCCCGGACGTTCCCGGTTTTGCCGAGAGCTGGGGCAAGACGGTGATCCACTGCCCGTTCTGCCACGGCTACGAGGTGGCGGGGCGGCGCTGGGGCCTGCTGTTCAGCTCGCTGATGTCCCTCCACGCGCCATCGCTTTATGCCGACTGGACCGACGACATCACCCTGATCCTCGACGGCAACACCATACCGGACGAGGAGCGTCACAAGCTCGAACGGCGCGGCGTGAAGATCGAGAACGGCAAGCTGAAGGCGATCCACCACTCCGACGGCGCAGTTAGCGCGGTGACACTTGAAGACGGCACCGAGATCGGCCTCGACGCGCTCTATGCCCATCCGCGCAACCGCCCTTCGGCGACCCTGCACGAACAGCTCGGGCTCGAGACCAGGGAGACGCCCACCGGCATCATGCTGGTGGTCGACGAGCGACAGAAGACCTCGCGCGACGGGGTCTATGCCGCGGGCGACCTGACCACCGGCATGCACAGCATCACGGTAGCCAACTATTCCGGCTCGATGGCCGCCATGGGCTCGCAGCAGTCGATGCTCGTCTAGCTTGCCGAGAGTCTGCGATGGTTCTACGTTCATTAGAACCATTCCAGACTAAAGGCCGTAAGATGCTGTTTTTTCAGGCCGAGACCCGGCGCCCGTTCTCCGCGCTGTCGGAACGCGAGATCCTGTCGCTGGCGATCTCGGCAGAGGAAGAGGACGGCCGCATCTATTCCGAATTCGCCACCCGCCTCGCCGCCGACTACCCCGGGTCGGCGGCCCTGTTCGAAGGCATGGCAGCCGAGGAGGACGAGCACCGGCGGCGCCTGCTCGACCTCTATGTCGAGCGCTTCGGCACGCGGCTGGTCCCGATCCGGCGCAACCATGTGAAGGGTTTCCTGCCCCGCAAGCCCGTCTGGCTGATGAAGCAACTGAGCCTTGAAACGGTGCGGCAGACAGTGTGGGAGATGGAGGAAGGCGCCTACCGCTTCTACATGGAGGCGGCCAAGCAGACGACCGACGCCGGTATCCGCAAGCTGCTCGGCGACCTCGCGGCGCAGGAGCGACGCCATGCTGACCGGGCGGACGCGCTCGACGCCGCTGCGCTGGGGGCAACCGGTCGGGACGAGGAACGCGACCAGTCCCATCGGCAGTTTGTGCTCACCTATGTACAGCCGGGGCTGGCGGGGCTGATGGACGGCTCGGTGTCCACGCTGGCGCCGGTATTCGCTGCAGCCTTCGCCACCGGTGATACCCACCAGACCTTCCTCGTCGGCCTGGCCGCGGCGGTGGGGGCCGGTATTTCCATGGGCTTCACTGAGGCGGCGTCCGACGACGGCAAGCTCACCGGGCGCGGCTCGCCGATCAGGCGCGGCTTCGCGGCCGGGATCATGACCGCGGTGGGCGGGTTGGGGCACGCCTTGCCCTACCTGATTCCGGATTTCTGGGTGGCAACCACCGTTGCGGCCTTCGTGGTGCTGGTGGAATTGTGGGCCATTGCCTTTATCCAGCAGCGGTACATGCAGACCCCGTTCTGGCGGGCTGCCCTGCAAGTGGTGGTCGGCGGCGCACTGGTGTTCGCCGCCGGCATCCTGATCGGCAGCGCCTAGGCGGGGCGATACCTCCGCGGCCGGCGGAGGCGAACCGTGACCAGCGCCGCCCCGGCGAGGAT
>JAEZFJ010000358.1 GCA_023437755.1 Pseudomonadota bacterium | reverse complement strand
TTGGCGAGGTTGCGCGGCTGATCGACGTCCGTGCCCATGAACACCGCCGTGTGGTAGGCCAGTAGCTGCACAGGGATGGTTGCAACGATCGGGGCGACGAAGCTCGACACCTCCGGAATGAGGATGATGTCGGACACATCCTGCCCGACCGTCTCCGCGCCCTTGCTGTCGGTGATCAGGATGATCTTGCCGCCGCGGGCAGCGACTTCCTGCATGTTGCTGAGAGTCTTGTCGACCAACTCGTCCGAGGGAGCCACCACGATCACCGGCATGTCCTCGTCAATAAGAGCGATGGGACCATGCTTCAGCTCACCTGCCGCATAACCTTCTGCGTGGATGTAGCTGATTTCCTTGAGCTTCAACGCGCCTTCGAGCGCGATGGGATACATCGCGCCACGGCCGAGATAGAGCACGTCCTTGGCCTTGGACAGCCGCTTGGCGATGTCCATGATCTGCTCTTCGGTCCCGAGCGCTTCCGACACCGCGGTGGGCAGGCGCACCAACTCGCGCACCAGTTCGGCTTCCTGTTCTTCGGTCAGGACGCCGCGGGCCCGACCCGCGGCCAGGGCCAGGCTGGCCAGGGCGGTCAGCTGTGCCGTGAGCGCCTTGGTCGAGGCGCCGCCGATCTCCGGCCCGCACAGGATCGGGAACACCACGTCGGACTCGCGGGCAATGGTGGATTCCAGCGTGTTCACGAGGCTGGCGACATGCTGCCCCTGCCCGGCGCAGTAGCGCAGGGCCGCCAGGGTATCGGCGGTCTCCCCCGACTGCGAGATGAACAGCGACAGCCCGCCTTGCTGCATCGGTGGCTCGCGGTACCGAAACTCGGAGGCCACGTCGATATCGACCGGCAGCCGCGCATAGCGCTCGAACCAGTATTTGGCGACGGCCCCGGCATAGTAGGCGGTGCCGCAGGCACTCATGGTGAGACGGGTCAGATCGGCGAAGCTGAAAGGCAAGGATTCGCGGATGGCGACGCGATCGGCGCCCATGTCCACATAGTGGCTGAGCGTATGCGAGATGGTCTCGGGCTGCTCGTAGATTTCCTTGGCCATGAAGTGGCGGTGATTGCCCTTGTCGACCAGGAGCGCCGAGGCCTGCGACAGCTGTTGCTCGCGCTGGACAATGGCGTCGCGGCCGTCGCGTATGGTCACGCCCTGGTGAGTGATGACGGCCCAGTCGCCGTCTTCGAGATAGGTCAGTCGCGAGGTGAACGGCGCCAGCGCCATGGCGTCGGAACCAAGGTACATTTCGGTTGCGCCATAGCCGATAGCGAGCGGGGCGCCGTGGCGCGCGGCGATCAGCAGCCCGTCATGGTCCCGGAACATGAAGGCGAGCGCGAAAGCGCCCTTGAGCTGCTTCAGCGTACGGGCGACGGCGAGTTCAGGATCCGCGCCGCGGGCGAGCTCGCGCGTCACCCACAGGGCAACGGATTCGGTGTCGGTCTGGGTCTGTGGCAGATAGCCATCCTTGGCAAGATCGGCGAGCAGTTCGCGGAAGTTCTCGATGATGCCGTTGTGGACGATGGCGACGCGGTCAGTGGCGTGCGGATGGGCATTGCGCTCGGTCGGGGCACCGTGGGTGGCCCAGCGCGTGTGGCCGATGCCGATCCGGCCCTCGAGGGGCTCAAAGGCGAGCTTCTGCGCCAGATTCCCGAGCTTGCCCTCGGCACGGCGCCGATTGATGTTGCCGCCCTCGAGGGTGGCGACACCGGCGCTGTCATAGCCGCGGTATTCCAGCCGCTTCAGCGCATCCACCAGGCGACCCGCCACCGGCTCGGTGCCAACGATACCAACAATGCCGCACATTCTACTTCCCCTTCGCCGCTTTCTTGGCGAGTGCCTTCTCGCGCAGTTTCGGCGCATAGCCTGGCTTGTTTTCCTGCCGCGCGCGGCCGAACGCCAGCGCGTCAGCGGGCACGTCCTCGCTGATGACGCTCCCCGATGCGGTGTAGGCGCCGTCGCCAATGGTGAGCGGCGCCACCAGTGAGGCGTTGGAGCCGATGAAGACATTGCTGCCGATCACCGTCTTGTCCTTGTTCACGCCGTCATAATTGCAGGTGATGGTGCCGGCGCCGATATTGGTCTTCTCGCCGATCTCGGCGTCCCCCAGATAGCTGAGGTGGCCCGCCTTGGTGCCGGCGCCGATCTTCGACTTCTTGACCTCGACGAAATTGCCGAGATGAACATTCGGCCCGAGTTCGGCGCCACCCCGGATGCGGGCGAAGGGGCCGATGCTGGCGCCCTCCCCGATCACCACATCCTCGATGTCGCAGAAGGCGCGGATCTCGGAACCATCGCCGATCTTCACGCCGGGGCCGAAGACGACATTGGGGAATATGGTGACGTCGCGGCCGATCTCGGTGTCGTAGCTGAAGTAGACGGTGTCCGGATCGCGCAGGGTGACGCCGGCCTTCATGAAGTCGTCGCGGCGCAGCTCCTGAAACTGCTTTTCGGCGCGGGCGAGCTGGGCCCGATCGTTGACGCCCATGACGTCCCGCTCGGGGGCGACGCCGTAGCCGACCTTGTAGCCGGCCTCGTTGGCGAGCTGCACCAGGTCGGTGACGTAGAACTCCTTCTGGGCGTTGTTCGGCCGCACCTGGTCGATCAACTCACGGAAGACCGATGCCTTGAAGGTCAGGATGCAGGCGTTGCAGAGGCCGATCGCGCGCTCTTCAGGCGAGGCATCCTGGTGCTCGCGGATGGCCAGCAGGCGGTCGCCATCGGTGATGAACCGACCGTAACCGGTGGGATCTTCGGGCTCGAAGCCGAGAATCGCCGCGTCGAACCCGGCATCGAGGCGATCGAGCACGGCCGAGAAAT
>JAEZFJ010000336.1 GCA_023437755.1 Pseudomonadota bacterium | reverse complement strand
CCCTTTGGGCGTACGTGGCCACAAGGTCATAGTTCGGCAGATCGTTGCCGGCGATGTGGGCGCGGTTGCGCTCTTCGGTGAACAGGCCGTGCTCGGCATGGCGCCGCAGCAGCCGGGCTTCGATGAGGTCGCGCGGCACGTCGAGATAGACAGCGTAGTCGAGCAACGGCCGGACGCCGGCCCAGGGTGGACTGGGCAGCAGCAGGTAGTTGCCTTCCACGATCAGCACGCTGACGGCGGGATCGATGGTGAAGGCGTTGTCGACCACGTCCTCGATCTCGCGCGAGTAGCCGGGCCCGCTGACCGGGCCGGTTGCGGCCTTGAGGTGGTGGAGAAAATCGACGAAGGCAGCGCCCTCGAAGGTATGTGGCGCGCCCTTGCGGTGGGTTTCCTGAAGCGCCTCCAGCTTGGCGTGGCGCATGTGGAAACCGTCCATCGGCACCAGGGCAGCCGAGCCGGTGCGGACGACATTGAGCAGGTTGACCAGTTCTGCCGCCAGGGTCGACTTGCCGGCGCCCGGACCACCGACGATGCCGATGGCGATCCGGCGGCCCTCACCCTCCGATTGCATCCGGGAAATGTGCGGCACGAGGCGCTGCAGCGCCTCGGCGGCCGTGAGGCGGAGGCGCTCGACCATCAGCGGCCCCGGGTGAGCCGCATCAACAACCAGACCGGGATGACGACGGCGGCACCGGTGAGAATATAGCTGCCGAAGTGGCGGAACTCGCGGAAGCCGTCGCGCAGGGCATCGCGGAGCATGTCGACGGCCCCGCGGACCAGATCCCGAACGTCGAAGCCGAAACTCTGCATCACGAAGCCGACCACGAGCGAGACGATCACCAGCCGGAGGATGACGCCGGCGGGATTGCCGCCGAACAGCCGCTCGCCGAGGGAGCGGGATGGGCGATCGGTGGTGGTGTCGGTCATGTAAAAGCTCCCTTCCGGTGCGTTGGATATCATATAGGCTTTGTGGCGATTTGCAGAAGAGCGCGCGCTTGAGTCTGTTTGCGGCATCACTCCCCTCCCGGCCTCTCCCGCAAGGGGGGAGGTGCCGTTGCGGTGGCTGGGGCGACATCGAGGACCGCCTGTGACCGCCGCTCTGCCCCCGATCATTGCAGACTGGTTCACCCGCAAGGGGTGGCAGCCGCGGGAGCATCAGTTGGGGGTGCTCGGGAGCTGGCAGCAGGGACGGTCGCAGCTGCTGATCGCGCCGACCGGTGCCGGCAAGACGCTGGCGGGGTTCCTGCCGACGCTGAGCGATCTCAGCGACGGCGGATTCGACGGGCTCCACACGCTCTATATCTCGCCGCTCAAGGCGCTGGCGGTGGACGTGCAGCGCAATCTCAACGCGCCGATCCTGGAGATGGGGCTCAGGATCAGCGCCGAGACCCGGACCGGAGATACGCCGGCCGCAAAGCGGGTGCGGCAAAGAACGAAGCCGCCGCAGATCCTGCTGACCACGCCGGAGCAACTGGCGCTCCTGATCAGCCATCCGCATGCCGAGCTGATGTTCGGCTCGCTCCGGCGCATCGTGCTCGACGAGCTCCATGCGCTGGTGACCTCGAAGCGGGGGGAGTTGCTGTCGCTGGCGCTGGCGCGGATCGCTGCCCATGCGCCAAGCCTGCGGATCACGGCGCTGAGCGCGACGGTGGCGCGGCCGGATCTCCTGCGCGACTGGATCGCGGCGCCGCTGCCCGAGCGCGAAACCGAACTGCTGGTGATGAAGGGCGGGGCCGCGCCCGAGCTGCAGATCCTCGAGACCGAGCAGCACCTGCCCTGGGCCGGGCACTCGGCCAACTATGCCCATGCCGAGCTCTACGAGGTGATCAAGCGGCACAAGACGACGCTGCTGTTCGTCAATACCCGCTCGCAGGCGGAGATGCTGTTCCAAGGGCTGTGGAACATCAACGAAGACATGCTGCCGATCGCGCTGCACCACGGATCGCTGTCGGTGGAGCAGCGGCGCAAGGTGGAGGGCGCGATGGTTTCGGGTGCGCTCAAGGCGGTGGTGTGTACCTCGACGCTCGATCTCGGCATCGACTGGGGCGATGTCGACCTCGTGGTGCAGGTGGGGGCGCCGAAGGGCTCGTCCCGCATGCTGCAGCGGATCGGCCGCGCCAATCACCGGCTGGACGAACCTTCGCGGGCGCTGCTGGTGCCGTCGAACCGCTTCGAGGTGCTCGAATGCGAGGCGGCGGTGGAGGCGGTGGCGGAGGGCCATCAGGACAGCGAGGACCCGATCGCCGGTGGGTATGACGTGCTGGCGCAGCACGTTCTGGGCATGGCCTGTGCCGAGCCGTTCCATGCCGATGACCTCTATGCCGAGGTGCGACGGGCGTGGCCCTATCGCGAGCTGCCGCGCGGGCAGTTCGACCGCATTCTCGATTTCGTCGCGACGGGGGGTTATGCGCTGCGGTCCTATGAGCGCTATGCGCGGCTGCGCCAGACCGAGGACGGGCGCTGGCGGATCGCCCATCCGCAGGTGGCGCAGCAATACTGGCTCAATGTCGGGACCATCATCGAGGAACCGATGGTGAAGGTGCGGCTGGTGCGCGGGCGCGGCTTCAAGCGAGGCGCGGTGACCGGACCGATCGGCTATGGCGGTCGGGTGCTGGGGGAGATGG
>JAEZFJ010000210.1 GCA_023437755.1 Pseudomonadota bacterium | reverse complement strand
TTCGCCTTAGTCTCGTGGGCTCGGTGATTTGTATAAGAGACAGGACCCCCAACATGATCCTCGACGACGGTGGCGATGCCACCATGTACATCCTCACCGGCGCCAAGGCCGAACAGGACATCTCCATCCTCGACAAGCCGGGCAACGAGGAAGAGGAGATCTTCTTCGCCACCATCCGCAAGCGCCTCGCCACCAACCCGAACTTCTTCTCGACCATCCGCGCCGCCATCCGCGGCGTGTCGGAAGAAACCACCACGGGCGTGATGCGGCTCTACCAGTTGCAGCAGAAGGGCGAGCTGCCGTTCCCGGCCATCAACGTCAACGACTCCGTCACCAAGTCCAAGTTCGACAACAAGTACGGCACGCGTGAATCGCTGGTCGACGCCATCCGCCGCGGCACCGACGTGATGCTGGCGGGCAAGGTTGCGATCGTTTGCGGCTATGGCGACGTCGGCAAGGGCGCGGCAGAGTCGCTGCGCGGCGCCGGCGCCCGCGTGCTGGTCACCGAGGTCGACCCGATCTGCGCCCTGCAGGCCGCCATGGAAGGCTATGAAGTCGTCACCCTCGAGGACGCCGCACCGCGCGCCGACATCGTGGTCACCGCCACCGGCAACCGCGACGTCCTGACCCTCGACGACATGCGCAAGCTCAAGGACATGGCCATCGTCTGCAACATCGGCCACTTCGACAACGAGATCCAGATCGCGGCGCTGCGCAACTTCAAGTGGACCAACGTCAAGCCGCAGGTCGACCTGGTCGAAAAGCCCGATGGCAACCGCCTGATCGTCCTCTCCGAAGGGCGCTTGGTGAACCTCGGCAACGCCACCGGCCATCCGAGCTTCGTGATGAGCGCCTCGTTCTCCAACCAGACGCTGGCCCAGATCGAACTGTGGACCAATGGGGATCAGCTCGAATAGAAGTTGCACGTCCTGCCCAAGCACATCGACGAGAAGGTCGCCGAACTCCACCTCGCCAAGCTCGGTGCCAAGCTGACCAAGCTGACCAAGGACCAGGCGGACTATATCGGCGTGTCCACCGAAGGGCCGTTCAAGTCGGGCGAAAACCGCTACTGAGCGATCGCCCCGGACCATGACCTACGCCCTCACCAGCCGGAGAGGGCGTTTTCATTTCATGGCGGGGCGTTGCGTTGGGGGGTGGGTGAGTCCCAAGCACCTCCCGTTGTTGCTGCTTCGTTCTCGGTCAAGCACCCTTTTCGGTCCTTTGCCCGCGATCAACAGCCATTAAGACTCTGTTAGCCGATTCACCGCCTCGCTATGGTTTTGATGATTCGGCGGCGGGGGGACACGCTGCCCGGATCGGGGGCCGCTGTCCGACGGATCGCGCGTATCAGCCCTCTTTCAAGTTGAGGCGTACCGACCCTTAGGGTCGGCCATCACTAGCGTGAAACGGTTACAGAGGCAGTCATGGCGCCGGGCAGGCTCCGGAAGCATTGGGGATTCGCACCACTGGGTGCCGCCCCGCTCACCCTGATGTCGGCGATCCCCGCCTCGGCACAGGGTTTTGCTTCCGCAAATCTGGTGGGCGCGGCGCCCATCGCCGTCGCACTCGGTGCGGGCGGCTTCGCGCTGATCGCCACCGTCATCGTCCGCGGCATCATCCGCGACGGCCACATCGCCCGCCGGCGGGACGCCGAGCGCATCGCCGGCCTCAGGGCGCTGGTCGACGAGTACGAAGCGCTGCTTTCCGGCACCCGTGAGGTCACCATTCTGTGGACCGAACAGGGCGCCGAGCCGCGCCTGCTCGGCCAGACCAGCGCCATCCTTCCACCCGGCCGTCACCCCGAAGCGGTGCTGAATTTCGACACCTGGCTGCCTCCGGCCGAGGCCGACCGGCTGACACAGGTCCTGGCGGCCCTGCGCATGGACGGCCACTCCTTCGACACCGGGGTTACCGCGCTCGACGGCCGGCTGATCCGCGCCAATGGCTGGGTGCTGGGCGGGGGCGTCGCCATGCGCCTGCGCCCCGCCTACCTGCAGCCGGCACGGAGCGAGGCGGGCGGCTCCGAGGACGCTCTGGCAACCGTGCGCACCATGCTGGCCGCGCTCGGCAAGCCCGCCTTTGCCCGCGATGAGAACGACCGGCTGATCTATGCCAACGCGGCCTACCGGGAGCTGGCAAAGACCCTTGGCCGCACCGCGCAGGTCGGGGCAGCACCGGAACTGCTCGATCCCAACGCCCTCAAGCAGCACCTCGATGCCTGCAAGACCACCAGCCAGCCGGTCGGCGCCACGGTCACCTTTCCCGGCAGGGGCCGCTACGAGCTCGTGGAGTTCCCGGTCGGCGAGGGCCGCGCCGGCTGCTTCTTCCCGCTCTCGGCCGAGGCCGCGGCACCAGCGACCCCGACGGGCTACGCCCATATCGGCGGCATCATCGATGCGCTCGGCACCCCGATCGCCATCTTCAACGCCCGCCGCGAGCTGGCCCAGTTCAACCAGGCCTATGCGGCGCTGTGGAACCTCGACAAGCGCTTCCTTGCTCCCGGGCTCGACGAGCGCGCCATCCTCGACAAGCTGCGCACCGAAGGCATGCTGCCCAACCAGGTCGACTACCAGACCTGGCGCGCCAAGCACCTCGAATCCTACGCCCGCAAGGCGCCGTTCGAGGCCGAGCCCTGGCACCTGCCGGATGGCCGCACCATCAAGGTCATCACCGCGCCCGCCGGGCCGGAAGGTGGCGTTGTCTACGTGTTCGAGGACATCACCGAGCGGCTGAAGCTTGAATCCACCAACAAGACCTTCAGCAACGTCCAGCGCGAAACCATCAACGCGCTGAGCGAGGCCGTGGCGGTGTTCGGCACCAATGGCCGGCTGACGCTCAGCAATCC
>JAEZFJ010000198.1 GCA_023437755.1 Pseudomonadota bacterium | reverse complement strand
GGCTCGTACTGGCCGCCACCCCAGATGCGGAGCATGTTCATGTTGGCGCCCCTGGCGCTGTCCAACAGGTCACGAATGACGGCGGCGGGGATGCGCGAAGGAATGGCGTCGGCCGGGATCCAGTTGGCGCCCATCATGGTGATGTCGCGGCCGTTGATGCGGCACTTGAAGGTGTGGTCGATCTCGTCGGGCTCGACGACCCACTCCAGATTGCGCAGGCCGAGCTTGCGGGTGGTGACCTCGCCTTCGAGATTGGTGGACAGTTCATAGAGCGGCTGCTCGCCCTGCCCTGCCGGCCACCACAACTTCGGATTGCGGATGGTGACGGTGTGGAGGACGAGGTTCTCGCCCTTCTCCACGGCGACCTTGTCGGTGATCACCTGACCATCGATCGCATGCTCAAGTTCCACTTCACCGGCGGCAAAGGCAAAAAGACGAGTCCTGATCGACAGTTCGACGGAACTGTCGCGGTGGACCTGGTCGACCTGCACGCTTTCCTGCCGCGCCAGGCGCGACTTCCTGAGGCTCATGGTGCCGTAGACGCCGATCGGCATGAGGCAGATGCCCCAGTCCCAACCCGCATGGCACGCAGCCTTGCGGATGAAGTTCATGTGGATGCCCTTGAGCCCGTTGGTCTGGTAGTTCTTGGTGAACGGGATCGGGAACGGGTGGGCGTCGGCGCGGGCCCTGGCGACGTCCGGAGCGACGGCGAAGTCGATGCGGAGGGTGTTGCCACCAGCGCGGACCTTGCCGGTCACGTCGATATCGTGGCGCACGAAGCTGTTGTCGGTCTCGGCGACCACTTCGCCATTGAGCCGGATGGTGGCGATGCAGTCCACCTCCGACAGGCTCAGCGTCAGGTAGCCGTCGAGGTCCGCCTCGGTGGCGGTGAAGCGGCGCTCCACCGACCACGGGGTCTCGTTGACCCACAGCACCGTCTTTTCGTTCTCGCCCCAGTAGGGGTCGGGAATCTCGCCCGCGGCGAGCAGAGCGGCATGAACGTCGCCCGGCAGGGTGATCGGCAGCGACAGGTCCTGGCGGATCGGTGAGGTCAGGTCGAAGGCGCCCGAAAGGTCCAGGGCACTGTAGGTCGAGGATATGGTCATGAGGGCTCCGAGACGAGGCGAAAGGCGCGGCCGAAATCGTTACCGGCAGCGTTTAGCCGAGACCACCGCAGTGCTCCAATGGAAAATCATGCGCACCAGCATGATTGTGCCGCTTGACCGGAATGCCCGGATGGAACGTTGCAACAGTGCAAATCGTGGCATTGCTTTACCTCCGGATTAGGATTTGGCGCGCTAGAGTGGAAGACCGATACCTCGGCCGGACATGAATGGTGCTTGACCGACTTTCGCGGCTGCTTGCCGTGCCGGAAGATAAGGACCTGGTGCAGGCACAGGCGCGTGCGCTCAGCCGGCAGGTGCCACTGATGTATGGCATGCTGCTGGTGAACCCCCTGATCCTGGCAGCCACGCACCTGCATTCTGCCCCGGTCTGGCTGACCGCCTACGTTCCCGGAGCGCTGGCGCTGGTCTGCCTCGTCCGCATCGTCTTCTGGTGGCGACAGCGCGGCAGACCGCCCAAGGCAGCCGCCGATACGCGCAAGACGCTGCAGCGCACGATCTGGATCGCGATGGTGCTCGGAATCGGGTTCGCCTGGTGGTCCATGTCGCTGTTCCCCTATGGCGACACCTACCAGCGCTCCCATGTTGCCTTCTACATGGGCATCACCACCATCGGCTGCATGTTCTGCCTGCTGCACGTGCGCACCGCGGCCTTTGCAGTCGGCGCGGTGGTGCTGATCCCGTTCGCGGTGTTCTTCGCCACCTCCGGCGTGCCGGTTTTCGCCGCCATCTCCGTCAACATGGTGCTGGTGATCGCGGCACTGGTGGTGATCCTGCTGGGCAATTATCGCGACTTCGCAGCGCTTGTGGCGTCGCGCAGCGAGATGGCGCAGCGGCAGGCCGAGACACAGCGGCTGTCTGACGAGAACTTCCGACTTGCCAGTGTGGATGCGGTCACTGGCCTGCCGAACCGCCGCTCCTTCATGCAGACGCTGGACGAAGCGATGGCCGACGCGGCGATGACTACGCGCGGGCTCACGGTGGCCTGGCTCGACATCGACAGCTTCAAGGCCATCAACGACACCTTCGGCCACACCACCGGCAATCGGGTGCTGGTCGAGGTTGCGCGCCGGATCGAGCAGTTGCACCTGCCGGTGACCACGGTGGCGCGGCTCGATGCCGATGTTTTTGCGCTGATCCTGGATGGAGTCACCGAGCCGGCCGACCTTCAGCACCTCGGCAACCGCCTGTGCGACGCAATGCGGGAGGTGTTCGAACTGCCCGGGGCCAGCATTCACGTGACTGTCTCGGCGGGTCTTGCCGCGTCACGCCCGGGCGACAGTGCCGAAACGATCTTCGACCGCGCCGACTATGTAACCAGCGTTGCCAAGCGCGAGACGCGGGGCAACGCGGTGGTGTTTGGCGAGCGGCACGAGCAGGAGATCAGCAAGGTGCGGGCGCTGGAGCATGCGCTTCACACTGCCGAGCTCGACCGAGAGATTTATGTGCTGCTGCAGCCGCAGTTCGACGTGCTGCTGGACCGCACCATCGGTTTCGAAGTGCTGGCGCGCTGGCGGAGCCCGGTGGTGGGCGAAGTCTCACCCGCCGAGTTCATTCCGCTGGCGGAAAGGCTGGGGCTGATCTCGCGCATTACCCGCACAGTGTTGCGCAAGGCACTGACCGTATCGACACAAATGCCACGGGCCATCAGGCTGTCGGTGAACCTTTCCGCGCATGACCTGAACTCGGCGCAGGCGATCGAGGACATCGTCGCCATCGTCACCGAGACCGGCAAGCCGTGCCGCATCGATTTCGAGATCACCGAGACGGCGGTGATGCGGGACATCGGGCAGGCCAACGAGGCGCTGGTTGCCCTGCTGGCCCTTGGTTCGCGCATTTCGCTCGACGATTTCGGCACAGGCCACTCGAGCCTGACGCACGTGCAGAAGCTGCCGCTCGACCGCATCAAGATCGACCGCAGCTTCGTGTCCGATGCCCCGCACGATCCGACCAGCCGCGCCATCGTGAAGACCATGCTCGACCTCTGCCGCAACCTGGGCATCGGCTGTGTGTTCGAGGGCATCGAGACCGAGCAGCAGCTCGATACGCTGCTCGGTCTGGGAGGCGCGGTGATGCAGGGTTATCTGTTCGGGCGGCCGATGCCGCCGGACGCTGCGATCCGGTCACTGCAGGCGGAGCAGGCCCGCCGCCTGGGGGCGGCGGGATAGGTTCATCTACTGTGCCGCCTGTTCGGCCTGGTCGGCGTCGATGAAGCCACCGGACTGACGATGCCAGAGCTGGGAGTAGATGCCGCCGGTATCCACCAGTTCCGCATGGGTGCCCTGCTCGACGATGCGGCCCTTATCGAGCACAACCAGCCGGTCCATCATGGCGATGGTCGACAGGCGGTGGGCGATGGCGATCACGGTCTTGCCCTGCATCAGCAATTGAAGCTGCGACTGGATCGCCGCCTCGACTTCGGAGTCGAGGGCTGAAGTGGCTTCGTCGAGCACGAGGATCGGAGCGTTCTTGAGCAGCACGCGGGCAATGGCGATGCGCTGGCGCTGGCCACCGGAAAGCTTGACGCCCCGCTCACCCACATGGGCGTCGTAGGCCTGGCGCCCCTTGAGATCGCTCAGGCCGCTGATGAACTCGTGGGCCTCCGCCAGTTCGGCTGCGCGCAGCATGTCCTCTTCCGTCGCATCGGGGCGGCCGTACATGATGTTGTCGCGGACGGACCGATGAAGCAGCGAGGTATCCTGAGTGACGACGCCAATATTGGCGCGCAGCGAGTCCTGCGTCACCTGGGAGATATCCTGCCCATCGACCAGGATGCGGCCGTCGGCGCGGTCGTAGAAGCGCAGGAGCAGGTTGACGATGGTCGACTTGCCGGCGCCGGAGCGGCCGACGAGGCCGATCTTCTCCCCTGCCCTGATGTCGAGATTGAGGTGGTCGATGACGCCTCCCGTCTTGCGGTAGTGGAAGGAGACGTTCTCGAACTTGATGTCGCCGTTGACGGTGCCGATCGGCCTGGCGCCGGGGGCGTCCTTGACCACCGACGGCAGGGACAGCGAGTTGATGCCGTCGCGGACCACGCCGATGTTCTCGAACAGGGCGGACATCTCCCACATCACCCACTGGCTCATGCCCTGGAAGCGCAGCACCAGCGCGGCCGCCACGGCGACAGCACCCGGCGTCATGTTGCCGTTGAGCCATTGGCCGATGCCGACGGCGAAGACGGCGAACAGCAGCGTGCAGTTCATCAGCGTGATGGCCGACTGCAGCAGGGTCACCATCCGCATCTGCTTGTGGACGGTCCCGAGGAACTCCTCCATCGCTTCGTGGGCATAGCCCTCCTCCCGCCGCGAGTGGGAGAAGAGCTTGACGGTCGCGATGTTGGTGTAGCTGTCGACGATGCGGCCGGTCATCATCGAGCGGGCGTCTGCCTGGGCCTCGGAGATCTTGCCCAGACGCGGGATGAAGTAGCGCAGCAGCGCGACATAGCAGCCGAGCCAGACCAGGAACGGCACGGCGAGCCAGATGTCGCTCATGGCGGCCAGGATCACGGCGCCGGTGAAGTAGACGACGACGTACACAGTGACGTCGAGGACCTTCATCACCACTTCGCGGACGGCGAGCGCGGTCTGCATCAGCTTGGCGCCGATGCGGCCGGCGAACTCGTCCTGGAAATAGCTCATCGACTGCCGGATCAGGTAGCGATGGGCCATCCAGCGGATGCGCTGCGGAAAGTTGCCGAGCAGCGTCTGGTGGATGATCAGCGAGTCGATGATCTGCAGGCCGGGGATGGCGATCAGCAGTACGACGGCCATGCCCGCCAGCTTCCACCCTTCCTCGGCGAGGAAGGTGCGCGGGTCGGCGGCACTGAGCCAGTCGACAATGGACCCCATGAAACCGAAGAGGGTGATCTCGAGGACCGAGATCGCGGCGCCCAGCAGCGACATGGCGATCAGGTAGCGCTTGGCGCCTTGGGAATAGTGCAGGCAGAAGGCCAGCAGACCCTTGGGCGGCTGCTCCGGCTCACTCAGGGGATAGGGATTGAGGCGCTGCTCGAACCAGCGGAACATGATCATCACCACTCGTTTGCCCGGGCGGGCGAAGGGACAGTGCCGGCGCGCCTACACTCTCAAGCGGTCTTGAGGTGGAGGCCGGCTGGCCGGGGACGTCGACGAACTCGGCAGGGCAGCAGACAACAAGGCTTCCGCGCGCCGGGCCGGCAATGCCCCTCCCCATTGCCGTCGTATTTGGCGTAGAAGAGGGGCCGCTGTAGCGGGGCCCGGCAGAATACACAAGCACGCCGAGTCTGCTGTAGCGGCCGGGCCACAGCCCGCATCCAGAACCGATCCAGAGCGGACCAGCTTTCATGCGTACCGAGACCGAACAGACGATCTTTCTCAAGGACTATGCGGCAAGCCCATACCGGATCGTGTCAGTAGAGCTCGACTTCCGCATCCTCGAAGAGAACACGCGGGTGCGGGCTCAGCTGACGATCGAGCCGGCAGAGGGCACTGCGCCAGGCACACCGCTGGTGCTCGACGGCGAGGACCTGAAGCTGACCTCCGTCGCCATCGACGGCTTGCCGCTGGTGCTGTCGGCGTATCTCGCCGAAGACAAGGGTCTGACGGTGTTCGAACCGCCGCTGCGGCGCTTCGTGCTCGAGACCGAGGTCGTGATCGAGCCCGAGAAGAACACGCGGCTGATGGGGCTTTATCGCTCGAGCGGCACCTGGTGCACGCAGTGCGAGCCGGAGGGCTTCCGCCGCATCACCTATTATCTCGACCGCCCGGACGTGCTGGCGACATTCCGCGTTCGCATCACTGCTCCGCTGGCGGTGGCACCGGTGCTGCTTGCAAACGGCAATCTGGTCGACCGCGGCGATGCCGGCGACGGCCTGCACTACGCCGTCTGGGAGGACCCGTTCCCCAAGCCCGCGTATCTCTTCGCGCTGGTAGCCGGCGACCTGGGCTCCATCACTGACAGCTTCACCACCGGTTCCGGCCGCAAGATCGCCCTTGCCATCTACTGCGCCCATGGCAAGGAGGAGCAGTGCCGATGGGCCATGGACTCGCTGAAGCGCTCCATGGCCTGGGACGAGCGCCGCTTCGGGCGCGAATACGACCTCGACATGTTCAACATCGTCGCCGTGAACGACTTCAACTTCGGCGCGATGGAGAACAAGGGCCTCAACATCTTCAACGACAAGCTGGTGTTCGCTGAGCCGCAGAGCGCCACCGATGCAGACTACGAGAATATCGAGCGGGTGATCGCCCACGAGTACTTCCACAACTGGACCGGCAACCGCATCACCTGCCGCGACTGGTTTCAGCTGTGCCTCAAGGAAGGGCTGACGGTCTATCGCGACCAGGAGTTCACCAGCGACGAGCGCTCGCGGGCGGTCAAGCGCATCTCCGACGTGGTGACCCTGCGCTCGGCGCAGTTTCCCGAGGATGGGGGCCCGCTCGCGCACCCCGCCCGCCCGGCCCAGTACCGGGAGATCAACAACTTCTACACGGCGACGGTCTACGACAAGGGTGCCGAGATCGTGCGCATGCTGGCGACGCTGCTCGGCGAAGCGGGCTTCCGCAAAGGCATGGACCTCTATTTCGAGCGCCACGACGGTGAGGCCACCACGATCGAGGCCTTCCTCAAGGTCTTCGAAGATGCCTGCGGCGTCGATCTCGAGCAGTTCAAGACCTGGTACCTGCAGGCCGGCACGCCGCGTCTGTCGGTGCGCGAAAGCTACGATGCTGCGGCGCAGACCTATACGCTGAAGCTCAGGCAGCAAACGCCGCCGACGCCGGGCCAGCCGACGAAACAGCCGCTGACCATGCCGATCCGCTTCGGGCTGATCGGCCCAAACGGCAGCCCGATGACGTGGTCCGGCGTCAGCGGCGGCGCCAAGGTGGAGGACGACCTGATCGTGCTCGACACGGCAGAGGCCGAGGTGACCTTCGCAGGGGTCCCCAACAAGCCGGTGCCGTCGCTGCTTCGGGAGTTCTCGTCGCCGGTCATCCTCGACCTGCCACTGTCGCAGCAGGATCGGCTGTTCCTCGCCCAGCACGATAGCGATCCGTTCAACCGTTGGCAGGCGCTGCAGGATGTCGGAATGGCGCTGGCTGTTGCCGCCGTCGGCGGGCAGCCTTGGGGCGATGACGACGTGGCGGCGCTGAGCACAGCCATGGAGGATACGCTCGCCAGACCCGACCTCGACAATGCCTTCAAGGCGCTGGCACTGAACCTGCCAGCCGAGGCGCAGATCGCCCGCGCCGTCGGCAAGGACGTCGACCCCGATCGCGTGCACTCGGTGCGGCAAGAGCTGACCACTGCAGTGTTCCAGCCGATCGCCGATACCCTCCGCACCACCCACGACAGCCTGGACTCCAGCGAAGCATATGCGCCTGATCCGGCTGGCAATGGCCGGCGCGCGCTCCGCAACCGCCTGCTGGCGCTGCTGGTCGGCAGCGGGGCAGAAGATGCTGGCACCCTGGCCACAGAACGCTATCACGACGCGCGCAACATGACGGACCGCCTGGCCGCCCTGGCCGTGGCCGCCGGCCACTGGACAGCCGATGCCCCGGTGCTGCTGGCGGATTTCCGCGCCCGCTTCGCCAACGACCCGCTGGTGTTCGACAAGTGGCTGAGCGTCAACGCGGCCGTGCCGGAAGCCGGGGTGATCGAGCGCCTGCGCGGGATTCTTGCCGACCCCGCCTTCCCGCGCACCAACCCGAACCGGCTCCGGGCGCTGATGGGCACGTTCGCACTCAGCAATCCCACCCAATTCGCCCGAGCGGACGGCGCAGGGTTCCGCTTCGTCACCGAGTTCGTCGCGGAGGTGGACAAGGTCAATCCGCAGGTGGCGGCGCGTGTACTTACCGGTTTCCGCATCTGGCCGATGCTCGAGGCGGGCCGGCGTGAAGAGGCCCGGGCCGCACTCACGGCACTCCAAAGCGGTGGGGGATTGAGCCGCAATACCGCGGACATCCTCGGGCGGATGCTGGCCAGTTGAGGTGCGGATGAACGCCGTTCCCGTCCTCTAAAAGGGAGCAGGGGACGAGGACGGCGACGCTCGACCACCTCCTGCTGTGGAGAAGATTTTTTCTCTGCCCCTAAGTGATTCCGCCGACTCGGCTTTTCGGGATCGGGGCCGACACCCCGCCGGAGAAGGTCTGGACACGATTCACGGCCTGATTCATTGTTCGTTAAGGGCAAATCGGTCGGGGCCAAACCTCAGTCATGGCGGAGAATTTCATGCGGTCGACGGAGCAATCCGGCGTCAGCGCCACCGGATTCGGCGCGGGCGAAGATAGCACTGGCAACACCTCCGAAGGGGGGCCTTCCCGACCTGCGTTCCATGTTCCACCGATAGCTGCTGCGGTGGCTGCAACGGCCTTTCTGGCAGCAACGCTGTTCACCGCCTACGACGCCTACCGCACCTTCGACGACCAGCGGCGCCATCTGCAACTGATCGGCTCCGCCCTGGCGCAGGAAATCACTGAACTCGATCCACAATCGGCGCTCACGCGGCTGGACCGCTCCGCCGGCAGGTTCGCGCCCATCGTCCAGGCCAGCCTCGTCTCGGACGCCACCTCTGCGGCTTCTCCCTTCGGACAGATGCTGCCCGTGCGCGGGCTCGGTGCCATAAAACTGGAGCCAGCCCGGAACGATGCCGCCGCGGGGGTGATGCAGCGTGGCGCGGGCGCCTTCGGCATTGCCGCGTTGATGTCGTTCGCAGCCTTTCGCAGGCGCCCCAGCGGCGTCCCGGATCCGGTGCTGAAACAGAGCTACCGCACCCTTGCAGCTGCGATTCCCATGGGCGTCGCCTGCTGGACGCGCACCGGCGAACTCATCGTCTGCAACCAGCAATACCGCGACAGCATCGACATGGAAGACCGCGAGGTCGCCTACCATCAGGCGGTGAAGCGACTGATCGCCGGCGGCTACATGAAGCTCCTGCGCGAGGGCGACAGTGGACGCCTGCTCGAACTGCACCGCGAGGACGGCTCCTGTCTGCTGATCGACGAGCGCCCGCTCGGCAGCGACGGCTTCATGACCCTGATCAGCGACATCACCGAGGCCAAGAAGACCGACACGCTGCTGCACGCCATCCGCGAGGAGCAGCGACACCTGGCCCGGCGCTACCACGAGGAAAAACTCAAGGCCGAGGCGGCAAGCCGGGCGAAGACCAACTTCCTGGCTCATCTCAGCCACGACATCCGCACCCCGCTCAACCATATCATCGGCTTCGCCGACCTGATGCGGCACGAGACCTATGGCGCGCTAGGCGACAAGCGGTATCTGGAATACGTGCAGTCCATCAAGTCATCAGGCGAGCACCTGCTCGCTTCGTTCGCCACGATCCTCGAACTGGCTGAACTGGAAAGCGGGCAGAAGGGGCTGCGCAGCGATCCGCTGATGATCGACGACCTCATCGGGGCGGTGGCGCAGCGGTTCCGCG
>JAEZFJ010000169.1 GCA_023437755.1 Pseudomonadota bacterium | reverse complement strand
GGCTCGGGCTGGACATAGATGTCCTGCGCGATCGTCAGGTCCTTGAGCAGCCGCTGCAGGAACCGGCAGGTGAAGGCGAGGATGGGGTTGTCGGAATACTCCGCCACCACCCAGTGGAAATCGAGTTCGGCCATGCGCTGGTTCCAGCGCTCCTGGGCGTCGGCGGGTTCGTGGTCGTAGATGGCGATTATCGCTTCGAGGCGGGCCAGCCCCTCGGCATCGATGTGAGCGGCGGCGCTTGCGGCGACCAGCGGCTCCAGCGCCTTGCGCATCTCGTAGATGTTGGCGATCGTCAGGTTCTTGGCGAACAGAAAATTGGATAGCAGGCTCATCGCCCGCCCTTCCCCCATCCGCTCGATGAAGGCGCCGCCGCCAGGACCGGTGCGGACACTGATGAGCCCCTGCACTTCCAGCGCCTTGAGTGCTTCGCGCACGGTACCCTTGCTGGCCGCAAACTGCGCCATCAGTTCCCGCTCCTGCGGCAGGCGGTCTCCCGGTCCGAGGCCGTGCTCGACGATCATGCGCTTGAGTGCGTCGACGATCTCGTCAGTGCGCTTGCGCCGGGGCCGGCCGGTAGGTGGCGCGGAGGGGTCGTCAACAGTCATGAGGCTATCCGGAGGTCGCGAGGCGCGGCGCGGCCGCGATCAGGTCGCGTGTATAGTCGTGCCGAGGGCTGGCGAAAAGCTGCCCGGCCGGCCCCTCCTCCACAACCTCGCCCAGATACATGACGGCAACGCGGTCGGAGATGGCCTCCACAACCGCGAGATCGTGACTGATGAAGAGGTAGGAAAGCCCGAGTTCGCGCTTCAACTCGTCGAGCAGCAGCAGCACCTGGGCCTGCACCGATACGTCGAGCGCACTCACCGGTTCGTCGAGTACGAGAATGCGCGCCTCGGCGGCTAGGCTGCGGGCAATAGCGATGCGCTGCGCCTGTCCACCCGAGAACTCGTGCGGGAAGCGGTCGAGCGTACCCGCGGGCATCTGCACGGCGTCGAGCAGTTCGCGCTTGCGGGCCTGCCGTCGCGATGCGTCATAGCCCCTGAGCTGCTTCAGCGGCACGTCGAGGATGTCGCTGATGGTCTTGCGAGGATTGAGCGAGGCGACCGGGTCCTGGAAGACATACTGGATGGCGCGGCCGAAAGCGCGATTGCCCGCGCGGGCCAGGGCTGCCCAGCCCTGGCCGTCGATGGTCATGGTGCCTTCGGTGGGATGCTCCAGCCCCACCAGCATGCGCGCCAGGGTGGACTTGCCGGAACCACTTTCGCCCACGATGCCGAGCGTCTCACCGCGGTTGAGCGTCAGGGTGACGCCACGCACAGCGTGGACCACCGCTGCCTCACGGCCGAACAGGCTGCGCCCGCCGCCGAAGCGCTTCACCAATCCCCGCATCTCGATCGCTGCGTCGCTCATGCGCGGCCCTCCGCCATCAGCGGGCGCACCCGATCGAGGAAGGTGCTGCCTTCGCCCAGTTCAGGCACGCAGGCGATCAGACGCCGGGTGTAGTCATGCTGCGGATTGCGCAGGACGTCGCCGGTCTCGCCCTGTTCGACGATGATGCCGTTCTTCATCACCGCGACGCGGTCGCAGACATCGGCGACGACGCCGAAGTCGTGGGTGATCAGCAGGAGGGCAAGGCCGCGATCGCGCCGCAGGCCCTGCAAGAGGTCGAGGATGCGCTTCTGAACGGTCACGTCGAGGGCGGTGGTCGGCTCATCGGCGACGATGATGTCCGGGTCGTTGGCGAGCGCCATGGCGATGCCGATGCGCTGGCGCTGCCCGCCGGACAGTTCGTGCGGGTAAGCCCGGGAGCGGGCGCGTGCATCGCGGATGCCAACCTGTTCCATCAGGTCGACAGCACGCTCGGCGGCTTCGCGGCGGCCGATCGGACGGTGCGCGAGAATGGCCTCGGCGACCTGCTCACCGACGCGGTAGAGCGGGTGCAGCGTGGTTAGCGGATCCTGAAAAACGTAAGACACCCGCACGCCGCGGAGGGCGATGATCTCGTTCTCGTGCATGGCGAGGACGTCACGACCGTCGACATAGACGGCGCCGCCGGTGATAACGCCCCGCGGCGAGGCGACGAGGCCCATCAGGGACAGCGCCGTCACCGACTTTCCGGAGCCGCTTTCCCCGATCAGGCCGAGGCATTCACCGCGGTTGAGGCTGAAGCTAATGCCATTGATGGCTGGCGTGACGCGGCCTGAGTCATCAAACCCGGCGGAGAGCTGTTCGACGACGAGAGCGGGGGCGTTCTCACGAACAGCGGGCGGCGGGTTCTGGCGGCGGATCTGGGTGACCGCCATTGGCCGGGCGAGCGAGCCGGAACGCAGGCGCGGATCGAGCACGTCGCGGATGCCGTCGCCCAGAAGATTGATGCTCATGACCAGGATGAAGATCATGACGCCGGGGATGATGGAGGCGTGCGGAGCCGTGAATATCTGCGCGCGTGCCTGGCCGAGCATGGAGCCGAGATCGGAGGTCGGCGGCTGGGCGCCAAGGCCGAGGAAGGACAGGCCCGCGGTTTCGAGGATCATCCAGCCGACCGTGGTGGACATGGTAATCACGATCACCGGCAGGACGTTGGGCAGAACTTCGGTGAACAGGATGGCCACGTCGCCCTTGCCCGACAATCGCGCGGCATCGACGAATTCGCGGTTGCGGATGGAGACGGTGACGCCGCGGATATTGCGGGCGAAGAACGGGATGTTGACGATGGCGATGGCGTAAAGGGCGTTGAGCAGCCCCGGCCCAAGCGCTGCGACGATTGCGATGGCCAACAGGATGTAGGGAAAGGCCATCAGCATGTCGACGAAGCGCTTCAGCAGCGTGTCGGTGGCGCCGCGGGCGTAGCCGGCGACAAGGCCGATGATAGAGCCGACCAGCGCCGCGATGGCCGTGGCACTTACCCCGACGATCAGCGAGACCTGCGTGCCCCAGATCAGGCGGGCGAGGATGTCGCGCCCGAGGTGATCGGTGCCGAGCAGATGGCCACCGGTCAGCGGCGGCAGCAAGCGATTGGGCTGGTCGGTAATGTCCGGATTGGGCAGCGGCAGCACCGGCGCAAGCACCGCCAGCAGCACCACGAAGGCAAGAATGAAAAGACCGGCCGCGGCCAGGCGGTTGGCCATCAGCAACTGCCAGTTGCTACGGCGGCGCGGCGGGCTGGCGGGAAGGGCGGTGGCCGTCATCCCTTGAGCCTCGGGTCGAGCATGGCCTGGGCAACGTCGGCCAGGAGGGTGACGAGGACATAGACGGTGGCGGCAACCAGCACGCCGCCCTGCACCAGCAGCAGGTCGCGGGTGGACACGGCCTTCACAAGCATCTGGCCGAGGCCTGGCCACTGGAAGAC
>JAEZFJ010000127.1 GCA_023437755.1 Pseudomonadota bacterium | reverse complement strand
TTCTTCCCCACCGGTCTCGTGCAGAAAAAGGAGCTCGCCTACGCCAGCGAGCGCCTCGGCACGATCGAGATCAACGCCACCTTCCGCGCCACCCAGAAGCCTGACAGCTTCCGCAAATGGGCCGGCGAGGCCCGCGACGGCTTTGTCTTCTCGATCAAGGGGCCGCAGCTCGTCACCCACATAAAACGGCTCAAGGACTGCAGGCAGGAGCTCGCCAACTTCTTCGCATCGGGCCCGTTGGCACTGGGCGAAAAACTCGGACCGTTCGTGTGGCAACTGCCGCCGAACCTGAGCTTCAAGCCCGACGTCTTCTCGGCTTTCCTCGACATGCTGCCGAAAACAGTCGAGCGCTGTCTGGCGCTCGCCGGCACCGCCGACCGCCGACTCAAGACCCCGCCCTTTCTCGAGGCGAACGGCGTCACCTCCATCCGCCACGCCATCGAAACCCGCCACCCGAGCTTCGACACAGCGGAAGCCGACGACCTGCTCCGGGCGCACAATGTTGCCCGGGTCATCGCCGATACCGTCAACAACCCCCGGCGCGAGCTCACCGCCGATTTCGCCTACTGCCGCCTGCAGGGCCCCGCCCGTCCAGACGCCGGCGGCTACACCGAAGCCGACATCGCCGACTGGGCGAACACCGTCCGGGGCTGGTCGGATGCGGGCCATGACGTGTTCGCCTACTTCGTCCACGAGGACAAACTGCACGCCCCCGCCAACGCCATCGCCCTGCGCCAGGCGGTGGGGATAACATTGCCCGGGGATTGATCACTTCGCCGTTCGGCACTGGTTTTCACCCGCGCCGCCCGTTATCGCTGCCCAGCAGCGTCACACCGGACTAACCCAATGGCCCAGCGTTCCCTTCCCACCGACAAGCTCGCCGCCGGCGCCGCCTTCCTGCTCGGCCTCGCCACCATCCTCGGCGCCCTCGGCTCACAGTACATCGGTGGCCTCGTCCCGTGCGAACTCTGCCTCGAACAGCGCCAGCCCTACTATTGGGGCCTGCCGGTTCTCGCAGCCGTTCTGGTGCTGTGGAACCGCCTGCCACTGGCAGTCTGGTACATCGCCATGGCGATCGTCGCCGCACTGTTCGTCTGGAGCGCCTATATGGGCGTCTTCCACGCAGGCGTCGAATGGGGCTTTTGGCCGGGTCCCACCGCCTGCACGGGCGTTGGCGAAGGCTTCAGCTTCGACTCCCTCAGCAACCTCAACGACGTCCACATCGTCGGCTGCGACGTGGTGCAGTTCCGCCTCCTCGGCATCTCGCTGGCCGGCTACAATGCGTTGATCTCGCTGGCCATCGTTGCGCTTCTGGCCATCGCCATCCTCGCGCAGGCCCGTCGCAACCGCGCCTGATCTCAGGGCTCGAGCTCGATGTCCCAGTAGAGGTAGTCGAGCCAGCTCTGGTGCAGGTGGTTGGGCGGGAAAGCGCGTCCATTGTTATGGAGGTCGTGCACCGTCGGGTGATACGGCCGCTGATGCGGGAACATCTTGATCTCGCTCGGCAACCGGTTTGCCTTCTTGAGATTGCACGGCGCACAGGCGGCCACCACGTTCTCCCAGGTGGTCTGTCCGCCCTTGGAGCGCGGGATCACGTGGTCGAAGGTCAGGTCATCCTTGGAGCCGCAATACTGGCACTGGAAGCGGTCGCGCAGGAACACGTTGAAGCGGGTGAAGGCAGGGTGCCGCGCCGGTTTTACGTAGTCCTTGAGCGACACCACGCTCGGCAGTTGCATGGCAAAGCTGGGGGAGCGGATGACGGTGTCGTAGTAGGAGACGATGTTGACCCGTTCCAGGCACACCGCCTTGATCGCATCCTGCCATGACCACAATGACAATGGGTAGTAGCTGAGCGGCCGGTAGTCCGCGTTCAGCACAAGTGCGGGACACGCCTCAGGCGACACATGGATTGTCACTTGAGGCTCCCGTGGAGGGAATCGAGTACGTCCATAGCGCGCTTATACTACGCGCTTTGTGTCGACGCTGTGAAGCGGGGGCGGGGGCGTTATTTGCCGGCCGCGCGGCGGATGAAGTCGGTCGCAAATGCCAGCCCGTCCGGAGCAATCGAGTGCGCCGTGCCGGGGCTCACATGATAGCTGACGTCGTAGCCGGCGGCCCGCAGTGCCGCATCGGCTTCCGCCGACCGCGCCGGATCAACGACATCGTCCATGTCGCCATGAATGATGCACACGGGCGACCGGGCGTAGGCGCGGGTCCCGAAATCCTTTGGCGGCAGGTAGGCCCCGGCAAACGCCAGCACTCCCATGAGCGGCCGCTCCATCGATAGCCCCGTGTGCAGCGCCATCATCGCACCCTGGCTGAAGCCGCCGAGCAGCGTCCGCTCGGGCGTGATGCCCGTCTGCGCCCACATCGCCTCGAGAAACTCCACCAGCACCGGCCGTGCCGTTTCGACGCCGGTCTGCCGGCTCGCCAGCCGATCGCCGTCGAATGACACGTCGAACCACTGATAACCGCTCTCGATCATCTGGGACGGCTCGGGCGCATTCGGCGCCACGAACAGGGCTTCCGGCAAGAGGTCCTGCCAATAGGGCGCAAGCCCGATCAGGTCGTTGCCGTCACTGCCATAGCCGTGCAGCAGCACCACCGCCATGGTGGGCTGGGCGCCGGACTTGGGCAGCAGCATCGGGCCGGAGAGTTTGGCGGTCACAACAGGATCCCTTCGCGGTCACGCAGCACGGCGAACAGCCGCCAGAACAGCAGCGCCGCCGCAGAACGGTGTGGCGCCCAGCGGGCGGCGATGGCGACCATCTCCTTGATCGTCGGTCGCGCGTCAAGCGCCAGCCCATGCTGCACCGCCTTGAGCAGGGCGAGGTCTCCGGCCGGAAAGACGTCCGGGTGGTTGGCGCAGAACAGGAGGTACACCTCGGCGGTCCACGGGCCTATCCCCTTGTGGGCAGTGAGATAGTCCACCGCCGCTTCCGCTGGCAGGGTCTCGAGATGCGAGAAGTCGAGTTCGCCGGCAACCATGGCTTCGGCAATGGTTCTGAGCGTCCGGTACTTGGCGCCCGACTGACCGGCGGCACGAACTGCGGGCTCGTCCAGCGCCAGAAAGGTCACCGGATCGAGGGCGCCGGGCGCTTGTTCGAAGCGGCTCCAGATGGCGCTGGCACTGGCGACGGACACCTGCTGGCCGGTGATCACGCGCGCAATTCCGGCGAAGCCGCTGGGGTAAAGCCGTGGCGAAACCGGGCCAACACTGTTGCGTATCGTTACCAGTTGCGGGTCAACTGCAACCAGGGCGCCAAGATGTGCAGCAACAGCGGCTTCGCTGTCCAGGCGCGGTGGCAGGGTCAGTGGCGCCGTGCTAGAAATCCGCCGTGTCCCCGTCTTCATCCGCCCCCGTTCTCCGTTTCGCCCCCAGCCCGAACGGGCTGCTGCATCTGGGGCACGCCTACTCCGCCCTCTACACCTGGGCTGCGGCCGACCGCCTCGGTGGAGTCGCGCTGCTGCGGATCGAAGACATCGACACGGAACGCTGTAAACCCGAATTCGTCGACGCGATCTACCGTGACCTCCGCTGGCTGAGCCTTGAATGGCCGGAGCCGGTGCTGCGCCAGTCCGACCGGTTCGCCGCTTATGCCCAAGCGGCCGACCGGCTGCGCGCCAGCAACCTGCTCTATCCCTGCTTCTGCTCCCGAAGCGAGGTTGCGGCGGCAGCGACGGGCACGGATCCGGATGGCGCCCCGCTCTATCCTGGCACCTGCCGGTACCTGAGCAACAGCGAACGGATCGCGCGCCTCGAGCGCGGCGAGCCGGTGCAGTTCCGGCTGGATACGGAAACTGCCGTGCGCCGCACTGGCATGCTGACCTATACCGTGGTCGGCCCTACCGTCGCCGGCCGCCCGCAGGTCCGCTA
>JAEZFJ010000102.1 GCA_023437755.1 Pseudomonadota bacterium | reverse complement strand
GCGGCAAGCCCGCCCGTTTCGGTGGCAAGCCGGGCGGCAGCCCTGGTGGCCGTCCGTCGCGCGACGGCGCTCCGGCAAAGCCCCGCGGTCCGCGCCCTGAGGGTGCGCGTCCTGGTGGCCCGCGTCCCGGTGGGGCTCGTCCTGGGGGCTCACGTCCCTCGGGCTCTCGCCCTGCGGGCGGAAAGCCTGCAGGCGGTCCGCGCCGTCCTCGGGGTTAAGGGATGCGCATCGTCGCCGGCCGCTTCCGCGGCAAGCAACTGCGGTCACCAGGGGACGACTCGATCCGTCCCACGGCGGACCGGGTGCGCGAGAACGTCTTCAACATCCTCGCCTCGCGGCTTGGCCCGGTGCTTGACGGCAAGCGCGTGCTCGATCTCTTTGCCGGCACCGGTGCCCTCGGGCTCGAGGCGCTGTCGCGGGGGGCTGCCCATGTCACCTTTGTCGAGAATGGCGCCGAGGGCCGCGGGCTGATCCGGGACCATATCGAGGATTTCGGCATCGCCGGCATCGCCAAGCTCTTGCGCCGCGACGCCACCAATCTCGGCGTGCCGGGCACTTTCGGTCGCTTCGATCTCGTTTTCCTCGATCCGCCCTACAGCCGGCAACTCGGCGAACAGGCAGTGGGCGAAATGCTGACCCACGGCTGGCTCGCCGACGGCGCCACCCTTGTCTGGGAAGAGGCCGTGGACACCCCCATCACTGTACCGGACGGGCTCACGCTCGAAGACCGCCGGGAGTACGGCGCCGCCGCTGTGCACTTTTTGACGGCAGGCTAAGCCGCCTTCGCGCACTCCGCACAGCGGCCGCGAATCTCCATCGTCGTCCGCTCAACGGTGAAACCTTTGCTCTCGGCCCAGCCGCCGAGCCGGTCCTCGATCACGGGGTCGGCGAACTCGTCGACCTTGCCGCAGCGCTCGCAGATGGCGAAGGCGATCAGTCCCTTCCGATGACAATGCGCATCGGCGCAGGCAACAAAGGCGTTGAGCGATTCCAGCCGGTGTGCCAGGCCGCGCTCCACCAGCTTGTCGAGCGCGCGATAGACCTGCAGCGGCGCCCTGAGGCCATCCCCGCGCAGCCGGTCGAGAATATCATAGGCGCTGAGCGGCCCCGCCGAATGGTTCAGCGTGCCGAGCACCAGCTCCTGGTTGCGGGTCAGGTCCGTGGGGATCGTATGGTCATGCGCCATGCTGCACCTTTCGCCCAAGCAGGCGGGCGGTGGGCACCGCCAGCGAGACAATGAAGATCACCAGTGCCGCCACCACGATCGACGGCCCGGACGCCGTGTCCCAGGTGCGCGAGCCGAACAGGCCGCCGATCACCGCCAGCGCCCCGAGCACCGCGGCAATCACCGCCATTGCTTCCGGCGTCGCGCTGAGGCGCCGCGCCGTGGCCGCCGGAATGATCAGCAGTGAGGTGATCAGCAGCACGCCCACCAGTTTCATGGCAATGGCAATCACCGAGGCCATCAGGAGCATCAGGATCACCCGGCTGACTCCGGGCCGCAGCCCCTCCGCCTCCGCCAGTTCCGGGCTCACGGTGGCCGCCAACAGCGGCCGCCAGCCGAGCAGCAGCACGACGAGGATGGCGGCGCCGCCGCCATAGATCAGCGCGATGTCGCCTGCCGAGACCGCAAGGAGATCGCCGAACAGAAAGCCCATCAGGTCGATGCGCACCGTGGTGAGGAACCCCACCAGCACCAGCCCCACCGCCAGGGTCGAATGGCTGAGAATGCCCAGCAGGGCATCGGTCGACAGCGAGTTCTGCCGCTCCAGCAGCAACAGCGCCCCCGCAACCATTGCCGCCACCACGAACACCCCAAGCGCCATGTTGAGCGAGAGGAGGATCGACAGCGCCACCCCCAGCAGCGCCGAGTGCGCCATGGTGTCCCCGAAATAGGCCATCCGCCGCCACACCACGAAACAACCAAGCGGCCCGGCCGCGGCCGCAAGGCCGATGCCGGCGATCAGCGCGCGGGAAAAGAAATCACCGAGCATGATGATGCCCCTCGTGCCCATGTTCATGCACCGCCCCCGCCGGTACCACGCAGCCATCGTCATGGTGCTCGTGGTCATGGTGGTGCTCGTAGATCGCCAAAGTCTCCGCCGCCCGCGGCCCGAACAACCGCAGATATTCCGGGCTCTTCTTCACCACCGCCGGCGTGCCGGTGCAGCATACATGGCCGTTGAGGCAGATCACCGTGTCGGTTTCGGCCATCACCACATGCAGGTCATGGCTGATCATCAATATGCCGGCGCGCGTGGTGTCGCGGATCTCGCGTACCAGCTCGTAGAGCGCCACTTCGCCGGAGAAGTCGACGCCCTGCACCGGCTCGTCCAGCACCATCAGGTCCGGCTTGCGGATCATCGCCCGCGCGAACAGCACGCGCTGGAACTCGCCGCCCGACAATTCCTGCACCGCGGCGCGCCTGAGATGCGCCGCCCCGACGGCAGCCAGCGCCCGCTCGATTTCGGCCGCACCGAACCGGCCTGTCAGGGTCATCAGCCGCTCCACCGTCAGCGGCATGGTCCAGTCGATGCCGAGCTTCTGCGGCAC
>JAEZFJ010000042.1 GCA_023437755.1 Pseudomonadota bacterium | reverse complement strand
CAGCACCGGCACCTCGGAATTGTGAATGTCTTGGCGGCGGGAATTCATCTGCGCCTCTTAACGGACCTTGGCCAGACTGACGAGGGGGCCTCTGGGCAAAGCGGCGCGAGATTGGCTGTTTCCTGTGACTTTTCGGTGAAGTCTGCCGCGCTTCGGCACTTTCGCTTGATCCGCTCAAAAAACGCAAATATTGCGTAGAGCAGCAAGGAATTTCAGATGGCCCCCACAAAGCGCGCCAGTCAGGCCGATATCGCGGAAAAGCTCGGCGTCTCAGTGAGCACGGTGTCGCGCGCCCTCGCCAACGAGATCGGCATCAGCGACGCGGTGCGCCAGGAGGTGCAGCGGGTCGCACGGACGCTTGGCTACCGCAGCAAACACCAGCCGATCACGGGCAAGCTCGACAAGCGCGCGCTGGCTTTCGTACCGCTCAACAGTGCGATGGGGAGCCTGGCCAGCTTCTATCACGGCATTGTCGAAGGCATGCGCGCGCAGGCCGGACAGTCCGCGATCGCGCTCGATGTGCGGCTGGTAAACGAGGACATGGTCACGCTGGACTTTGTGCGGCGGCATGTTGCCAAGTCCTCGGCCGACGGACTGATCCTGGCCGGCATCGACCCTGACGATGAACTCACCGCATGGGCGCAGGAAGCAGGGATCGCCCTCGTGCTCGCCAATGGCAGCGACCCGCAGATGCGGTTCAACAGCGTGGCACCGGCCAATTTCTACGGTGCCTATATGGCGACCAAGCACCTGCTGGACCACGGCCACCGCAAGATCCTGCACTACACCTATCATCACCGCCCGACCATCCGGCAGCGGCGGCGTGGCTTCGAGGCAGCCATCACCGATTGCGCTGACGCGGTGGGCACTGTCGTAATCTCGAACGAGCATTCGAGCCGCGAATTGCTGTCGGACCTGATGGCTGGGAAGTACGACGTTACGGCGGTGTTCTGCTGGAACGACGGGGTTGCAGTGACCATGGTAGAGACCTTGCTCGGTGCGGAATCCCACCTGCCGGCCGGGTTCTCGCTGGTGGGTTTCGACGACCTGCCGATCGCCGGCATCGCCAGCCCGCGCCTGAGCACGGTGCGCGTGGATCGAGAGGCCATCGGCCGCGGCGTCATTCGGCTGCTGGCAAACCAGTTGGACGGCGATACCGCGGTGCAGCAGCTCGAGATCGGGGTCACCCTGGTCGAAGGGGAAACGGTGCACAGGCTCACTTAAGCGGTGCTTTTTTCCGCCGTCCTGTGCAAAACCGGTGCGCACCGCAGTGTTCCTCCAGCTCTATCCCCCGCCCACTCCGACGCAAATTCAGCAAATTTGCGTAATTTGCGTGATTCACGCAAAAATATTGAATTTGCGCAAGAATGTGCATAGCCTTGCACCTCAGTCGAGCTTTCCAGCGGCACTACGGGTTGCGTTCCGTTACCGCTGAGCAGGCCAGCGGGAGGAAATCGTGGATCTGCGGCGGTGGAACGTCAGGGATGTGGAGTCGGTGCTCGCCGCCGCCCCGGACTTTGCGCCATTCCCCCGCAGCGGCTCACCCGAACTCGAAGCATTGAAGACGGGACTAGGCGCCGATGCGCTCCCGCGACTGCTCACGGATGCGGAGCGTGACGCACAATGCGCCATCCCTGCCCTGCCGGCACGCCTCTACCACGAATTCCGCGAGATCGGACGGCGCGAGGGCTACGAGGATGCGCAACGCGAGCGCCGGAACATGCTCTATCGCCTGGTCATGGCCGAGTGGCTCGAGAACAAGGGCCGGTTTGTTCCCGCCATCGAGAGCCTCACCTGGGCCCGGCTCGAGGAAACCAACTGGGCCTGGCCGGCGCATGCCCGCGAGCTCGACCACCCCGACCGGCCGACGGTCGACCTCGCCGCCGCCATGACCGCGCTGGACTTGGCCGAGCTGGACTACCTTGTCGGCGACCGGCTCGCACCGAACCTCCGTGCCCGGCTGCGGGCGGAAGTGGAGCGGCGGGTCGTCGGCCCCTTCCTCCACCGCTCCGATCTCTGGTGGCTGCACACGACGCCGGACAAGCAGGTAAATAACTGGACCGCCGTCTGCGTTGCCGGTGCGGTCGGGGCCGCGCTCTACCTTGAGCGGGACATCTCGCGGCTGGCGGCCATCGTCACCCGCGGGCTCCATAGCCTCGCCGACTATCTCGAGACCTTCGACCCGCAGGGCGGGTCCTCCGAGGGTCCGGACTATTGGACCTATGGCTTCGGCAATTATGCAGTGCTGGCGCATCTGCTGCACCAGCGCAGCGGCGGGGCCATCGACCTGCTTACTGGCCAGTTCCTCCGCGACATCGCGCTGTTTCCGGTGCGCACCATGCTGGCGCCGGGGGTATGGGCGAGCTTTTCGGATTCCGACAGCAATCCGGTGTTCCACCCCTCGCTGCTGACACTGCTCGCCCGACATATGGATCTGCCGGAGCTGCTGGGGCTCGGCATGCACAATGACTTCGCGGTCGCCGGCTTCAACCAGTTCGTCTGGCCCCTGCGCCAGTTCACCTGGCCCCTACCCGCGAACGCCGAGCCGGTCCAGCTCACGCGCCACGACTGGTACGACGAGATGGCGTGGATGATCAGCCGGCTCGTCCCCGAGGATCGGGCCTCGCTGCGCCTTGCCGCCAAGGGCGGGCACAACGACGAGATGCACAACCAGAACGACGTCGGCTCTTTCCTGGTCGTCGCTGGCGGCAAGGTGGTGCTGACCGATCCCGGGCGGGGCCGCTACTCGAAGGCCTATTTCGGCCCGGAGCGCTACGGCAACCTGATGGCGTCTTCGCGCGGCCACTCGGTGCCGGTAGTCAACGGTCACGAGCAGGCAGAAGGCCGCGAGCACGCTGCCACCGTGCTGCACCATTCGCACGGCGAGGATGCCGACCGGCTCGAACTGGAGATGGCGGCGGCCTATCCGAAGGAAGCCAGGCTGGAGCGGCTCACGCGGCGCATCACGTTCGACCGGTCGGCGCGGGGTGGGCGAGTGCTGCTCGAGGACAGCTTCGCCTTTGCTGCCGGAGACGGCGAGTTCCAGTCGGTCCTGGTGACACCCTTGTCGGTGAACACAGGCAACGGCACGGTCGAAATCGGCGACAACGGCGCCGGGCTGCGGGTCGGTTACGACGCATCCGAGCTCACGGTGGCCCTGGACCGCCATCCGCAGGTGGAAAAGCAGTACCAGCCTGCCGTCGATCTTACGCGCGTCGTGTTCACGCCCCGGCAGCACAGCCGGGACGGACGCGTCACGCTCGAAATCTCGCCGCTCGGCTGAGCGGGAGTGCGCCTCCGAGGAGGGAGGCGAACCATCGTGGCTCCGGCAAGGCCGGCAGCTTCATTTCACCGCCGGAGCAGAGACTCCGGGAAAGGGAGGGACGACAATGAGGAGAGACCATCTCGGTGGCCTGACCGGCGCAGTGGCCCTGGCGGCCTTGCTGGCCGCAGCGGGCCCGGCACTGGGCGCCGGCCAGGCGCCGGCGCTCGAGGCACTGGTGGAGAGTGGCGAACTGCCGCCGCTGGAGGAACGCCTGCCCGGCACCCCCCTGGTCGTCGAGGGTGACAGCGTCGGCACCTATGGCGGCACCTGGCGCATGGGCATGAAC
>JAEZFJ010000032.1 GCA_023437755.1 Pseudomonadota bacterium | reverse complement strand
TTCATGTCGACGCTGAGCCACACCAAGCGCCGCGACAGCCACGAGCAGATGGCGGAGATCTTCAACGCCTTCGACCGTCAGACCGAGGCCCGCTTCATCACCACGCTCGAGGAAACGAGCCGCGACGATGCCGAGCGCATCAAGGCGCTGATGTTCACCTTCGAAGACCTGGCCAAGCTCGAGGCTTCCGCCATCCAGACGCTGCTGGCGCGGATGGACAAGAAGGAGCTGGCGATTTCGCTCAAGGGCGCCAGCGAACAGCTCAAGGACACCTTCTTTGCCAACATGTCCTCTCGCCAGGCCAAGCTGCTGCGCGAGGACATGCAGGCCATGGGTCCCGTGCGGCTCAAGGATGTCGATGAGGCACAGGGTCGGATGGTCGCTACCGCCAAGGACATGGCGGCCAAGGGGGAAATCGTCATCCTCAAGACCAAAGCCGACGACCAGATGGTGGCGTAAATGGCAGCCCGTGTCGCCCGCTTCAATTTCGACCTGGATCTGGGCCAGCGTTCCGACCGTGCTCCGGCACGCCCCGCACCGGCACCTGTGCCGACCATACCCGAAGAAGTGGCCATGCAGATGGTGCAGCAGGCCCGCGAAGAGGCCTACGCAGAGGGGTTGGCCGCGGGTCAGGCCAATGCCGCAGCCATGGCGGCGCAAACCCTTGCGGCTGCCGCTGGAACGCTGGCGACCCGCAGCACCGAGATGGCCGCCGCACTCGACGACGCAAGCGCCGATATCCGGCGGCAGGGTGTAGAGCTGGCCGCCTCGATCGGTCGCAAGCTGGCGCTGCACCTGCTCGCCCGGTATCCGACGACGGAACTCGAAGCTCTGATTGCCGAGTGCATGCAGAATCTCGCGGGCGTGCCGCACCTTGTCATTCGCTGCCATCCCGAACTGGCCGACGGCATTCGCGACATTGCCAACGCCCACATGCAGACCTCCGGCTTTGCCGGTCGCCTCGTGGTGATGGGCGACCCTGACATTCGCCTCGGCGACGGTCGCCTGGAATGGGTGGATGGCGGACTCGTGCGCGACATCGCCGCCATTTCCGGCGACATCGACAAGACCATTTCATCATATCTTGCCGGGCGGCGACGCCCCAGCTCCCATAAGGAGAGCCACTAATGAGCACCCCTGACCAGGCTCTCACCGACCAGGAGCCGGTCGGCTTCGAGGAGATGGAGGCGCCGCAGCGCGCGCGCCCCGACGGCCATGCCGAACGCACCGCTGCCGATCTCGAGGCAGTGTTCGACGTCCCCGTCCGCATTTCCGTCATTCTCGGCCGCACGCGGATGCCGGTCAGTGAACTGCTGAAGATGGACACCGGCACCGTGATTGAACTCGACCGCCAAGTGGGCGAGGCGGTGGAAATCTTCGTCAACGATCGGTTGGTGGCGCGCGGCGAAATCGTCCTCGTCGAGGACAAGCTCGGCGTCACCATGACCGAAATCATCAAGCCGCAATAGGAGCGAGACCCATGCGCCTCCTCATCATCGGTGCCCTCGAGGGCCAGCTTAGCCAGGCGACCAAGATGGCAATGGATGGCGGCGCCAAGGTAGCGCACGCCCCGACCGTCGAGATCGCACTGGCCAGCCTCCGAGCCGGACGCGGCGCCGACCTGCTGCTGGTCGATGTTATGGTCGATATCGGCACGCTGATCGCCGGCCTTGAGGCTGAGCGCATCGCTGTGCCAGTGGTTGCCTGCGGGGTGCAGACCAACGCTGCGGCCGCGGTGAACGCCATCCGCGCCGGTGCCAAGGAATACATCCCCCTTCCCCCCGATGCCGAGCTGATCGCCGCCGTCATCGCTGCGGTTGCGCGCGAGTCCTCGGACTTCCTGTTCCGCGATCCGGCAATGGAGCGGGTGGTCAAGCTCGCCGAACAGGTCGCCGGCTCGGAGGCATCCATCCTGATCACCGGCGAAAGCGGCACCGGCAAGGAAGTGATCGCCCGCCACGTTCACCAGAACTCTCGGCGCGCCAACAAGCCGTTCATCTCGGTCAACTGCGCCGCTATCCCCGAGGCGCTGCTCGAATCCGAACTGTTCGGCCACGAGAAAGGCGCCTTCACCGGCGCTGTGGCCCGCCGCATCGGCAAGTTCGAGGAAGCCTCTGGCG
Organism: Pseudomonadota bacterium; assembly: GCA_023437755.1. Taxonomy (GTDB): domain Bacteria; phylum Pseudomonadota; class Alphaproteobacteria; order Rhizobiales; family Devosiaceae; genus Devosia. The sequence continues at coordinate 7,632 of JAEZFJ010000032.1, read as the reverse complement.
GCACGCTGCTGCTGGACGAGATCAGCGAGATGGATGTGCGCCTGCAGGCCAAGCTGCTGCGCGCAATTCAGGAACGCGTCATCGATCGCGTCGGCGGCACCAAGCCCGTGGCGGTGGACATCCGTATCCTTGCAACCTCCAACCGCAATCTCGCCGAAGCGGTGCGCGAAGGCAGCTTCCGCGAAGACCTCCTGTTCCGCTTGAACGTGGTCAACCTCAAGCTGCCGGCGCTGCGCGACCGGCCGGGCGACATCGCTGTGTTGAGCGAGCACTTCGTCGCCAAATACGCCAAGGCCAACGGCCTGCCGCCGCGCTCGCTCTCCCCTGAGGCACGCGAGGCCCTGCTCAAGGCGCCGTGGCCGGGCAACGTGCGCGAACTCGAGAACACCCTCCACCGCGCCGTGCTGCTCGCCACCGGCGACATCATCGGGCCCGAGGCAATCGTTCTTCCCGACGGCATGGGTCTTGCGGAAGCGGCGCGTCAGTCCGGTCCGGCGGCGCAGCTCGCGCAGACGGCAGAGGTCATGTCTCGCGCCCTGGTGGGTCGCACCGTGGCCGATGTCGAACGCGACCTGATCCTCGACACCCTCGATCACACGCTCGGCAACCGCACCCATGCCGCCAATATCCTCGGCATCTCCATTCGCACGTTGCGCAACAAGCTGAACCAGTACGCCGACGAGGGCCTGCCTATTCCCGAGCCCGGCGAACGCCGCAATGTGGCCTAGACCTAGATGACCGACCTGCCATCCACCCCCACGAAGGGCTTCAAGCTTCCCTCCGTGAGCAGCGTGTTCGACATGCTGCGCTCAGGCGACATCGCGCTCGCCGTCGGGGTGATGGGGCTGATCGTCATCCTCATCCTGCCGCTGCCGCCGATCCTTGTGGACCTGCTGCTGGCCATCTCGATCGTGTTCTCGGTCATGATCCTGATGACCGCGCTGTTCATTCAGAAGCCGCTGGAGTTCTCGAGCTTTCCCACGGTTCTGCTGATCGCAACCATGCTGCGACTGGGCCTGAACCTTGCCACCACCCGCCTGATCCTGAGCGAGGGCCACAACGGCTCCAGCGCTGCCGGGCACGTCATTGAGGCGTTCGGCAACTTCATCACCCGTGGCAACTTCATCATCGGCTTGGTGATCTTCATCATCCTGGTGATCGTGAATTTCATCGTCATCACCAAGGGCTCGGGCCGCATCGCCGAAGTCGCCGCGCGCTTCAGCCTCGATGCCATGCCCGGCAAGCAGATGGCCATCGATGCCGACCTCTCCGCCGGCCTTATCGACGAAGACACCGCCAAGCGCCGTCGGGCCGACCTTGAAGGCGAAAGCGCCTTCTTCGGCAACATGGACGGCGCGTCAAAGTTCGTGCGTGGCGATGCCATCGCAGGCCTGATCATCACCTTCATCAACGTCTCTGCCGGCATGCTGATCGGCATGATGCAGGAGGGCCTGACCTTCCAGGAGGCCGGCAACGTCTATACGCTGCTCACCATCGGCGACGGGTTGGTTTCGCAGATCCCGGCACTGATCGTGTCCACCGCAGCCGGTATTCTGGTGTCGAAGTCTGGCGTCACCGGATCGGCCGACAAAGCGCTCTCCTCGCAGTTTTCGGGTTATCCGCGCGCGCTCGGCATGTCTTCAGCCGTAATGGCGGCGCTGGCGCTCTTGCCAGGCATGCCGATCCTTCCTTTCCTCGCCCTTTCGGGCGGCATCGGCTACGCCGCGTGGCGCGCCGGCAAGGGTAAGGCCGAGAGGGAAGTCGAAGAGGCGGCGAAGAAGGCTCCGGGAGCGCCCGGTGCCCCCAACCCCGGCGCTCCTGCCCAGCCGTCGGAGCCCCCGATCACCGACGCGCTGAAGATCGACGAGCTCAAGCTCGAGCTTGGCTATGGGCTCCTCAGCCTCGTGCGCGAGGACGAAACCGGCACCGACCGGTTGACCGAGCAGATCAAGGCGCTGCGCCGGCAGTTGGCACTGGAGCTCGGCTTCGTCATGCCGCCCGTCCGCATCCTCGACAACATGCAGCTTGAGCCCAACGCCTACAAGGTCCGCATCAAGGAAGTGGAAGCCGGCGCTGGCGAGATCTACGCCAACCAGTTGATGGTGATGGATCCCTATGGCAACCCTGTCGACCTGCCGGGCACCCATACGACCGAGCCGACCTTTGGCCTGCCGGCGACCTGGATCGAGCCAGCGCTGCGCGACGAGGCGGAGCTGCGGGGGCTCTCCATCATCGATCCGTCAACGGTCATCTCCACCCACCTCACCGAGGTGCTGAAAGCCAACGTTGCCGACCTGTTGAGCTACGCGAATGTGCAGTCGCTGCTGTCTGGCCTGCCCAAGGATCAGCAGAAGCTGGTGGAAGATATCGTGCCGAGCCTGATCTCGGTGTCGGGCGTGCAGCGCGTTCTCCAGGCCCTGCTCACCGAGCGCATCTCGATCCGTGACCTCTCGACCATCCTCGAAGGCATCGCTGAAATTGCCGGCCCGGGTCGCACCGTGCAATCCATAGCCGAGCATGTTCGCACGCGTCTCGCGCGCCAGCTCTGCGCCGCCAATCTCGGCCCCGACGGCACTTTGCCGCTGCTGACGCTGTCGCCGCAGTGGGAGCGCGACTTCGCAGAAGCCATGGTCGGCGATGGTGACAATCGGCATCTCGCCATGGCGCCGAGCCGCCTGCAGCAGTTCATCGGTGGCGTGCAGACCGGGTTCGAACGCGCCGCCCAGCAGGGAGAGTTGCCGGTGCTGATCACGTCGCCCGGCATCCGCCCGCATGTCCGTTCGATCATCGAACGCTTCCGCCCACAGACGGTGGTGATGAGCCAGGCAGAGGTGCATCCGCGCATCCGCCTGAAGACCGTCGGCAGCATCTAGCCATGCCGCGAGTGCTGCTCGACGGCTACCTGGAGGTCCCGGCCGACCGCGTCGACAGCGTCGCTGCTGCCTTGCCCGAGCACATCGGCCTGACTCGCGCCGAACCCGGATGCCTGAGCTTCAGCGTGGTGCAAAGTGCGGAGCAGCCAACCCACTTCATGGTCTCGGAAGTGTTCGCCGGCCGCGACGCCTTCGAGGCACATCAGCGCCGTGCAGCGTCTTCGCCCTGGGCGAAGGTCACTGCTGGAATGCCGCGGCACTACATCATCCGCGACGACGAGTAACGGCTCAGCGGTCCCGTGAGGCGAGGTCCATCAGCGGCGCTTCCGGCGTCCGCTTGTGAAGTTCCGCGGCACGGCTGACGGCGGAACCACCCATGAAGCTCTGCTCTGCCTGGAGCCAGAACCCGAGCCCCCCGTTCGGGCTTGCCCGCCTCGATCCAGGGCATCCACCGCCCCCCGCGCCACTGCAAATGGCGCCGCGTATCATGCCCACAGGGCCCGAGGCGCGTTGAGCGGCGCCGTCGGGCGCGCTAGAAGCAGGCCATGCTTGATCTCGCCATTCTTCGTGTTCCGGTTTTTTCCACCATCTGCAACGCCGCCTTTGCGCTGCGGCGCGAGGTTTTCGTGGTGGAACAGAAGGTGCCGGAGGAAGAGGAGCATGATGCCGACGACCTCACGGCCACCCACTTTGCGGCGATCCTCGACGGTGAGGTGGTCGGCACGCTGCGGCTGATCGACAAGCCCGAGCACATCAAGATCGGCCGTGTGGCGGTTTCCCGGAACTGGCGTGGCAAGGGCATTGCCGCGCGGATGATCGAGGCGGCAATGGCGCATGGCCGCGCCCGCGGACAGGATCGGTTCTTCCTTACGGCCCAGTCGGACAAGATCGGCATGTACGAGAAATTTGGCTTCGTCGCCTTCGGCCCGGAATTCCAGGACGGCGGAATGCCGCACCGCGCCATGCGGAATTATGAGCGCGAGACCGCAAGACTCTCGGACTAGGCGGTATTCCTGCCGTGTGAATGAACGAGCATGAACGGTTTCTGACCGCCTCCTTGCCCAAATCAGGGCAGGGAGATCGGAACGACTGTCGGGCTATCACGTTGACGAGACATCAGGCCGTGCAGCGTGCGTACCGGCAAGTCCTCGCGCCACACGGCCTTGTTCACCTTAACGATGAACCTGGAGCCTATAATGATCCGCACACTGCTGACTAGCACCGCCCTGTCGATTCTGCTGACGGCAGGCGTTGTGGCGCAGGATGCGCCGGCCAACAGCCAGGCGCCCGCCGCCACCACCGAGACCCCGGCCGAAGGCGGCGCTGCCGCTCCTGCTGCCGGCACCACGACCGCCACCGACACTACGGCGACCGAGGCCGGCGCAGCCGGTGCCGTTACCACCGACCCTGCCCAGGGTGGCGACCTGGAAGTTGCAGGCGCAGAGGACACCGATATCAATGAGCCCTGGGACATCTCCGCCGGCTATGTTGCAGCGGACACCGACAACCTCGGTTCGCGCCTGATCGGCCAGCCAGTCTATTCCTCGGCGGGTGATGATGCCGAGAACATCGGCAATATCGATGACATCGTATTCAGCCAGGACGGTCAGATCGAAGCGGTCGTGATCGGGGTTGGAGGCTTCCTCGGCATTGGCGCCAAGGCTGTTGCCGTCGACTTCAGCTCGCTCGAGTTCACCCTCGCCGCAGACAACACCGAACGCTGGGTGCTGCCCACCACCGCCGACGCGCTTAACTCGGCGCCCGAGTTCGTCTGGGAAGAAGATGAGCCCGCTGACATGAACGCCACCGATGGCGGCGCTATGGCGCCGGCAGATCCGGCGATGGCCCCCGCTGACCCCGCCATGGCTCCGGCTGATCCTGCCATGGCCCCGGCCGATCCCGCCATGGCTCCGGCTGATCCTGCCATGGCCCCGGCTGACCCTGCCATGGCCCCGGCCGACAACGCCATGGCTCCGGCGGCTGACGGCGCTGCGATGGGCATGCCGCGTGAAGGCTATAACACCGTCGAGGTGGACGCCCTGACCGCTGACAACCTCACCGGCGCGACCGTCATCGGCCCGGATGGCGAAGACATTGCCGAGGTCGGCGATATCCTGCTCACCCAGGATGGCCAGATTGACGCGATGCTGGTCGACTTCGGTGGCTTCCTGGGTCTTGGCCAGAAGCGCGTCGCTGTCGGCATGGACAACCTCGAGTTCGCCGCCAATGAGAATGGCGACCTGGTGATCTACAGCGACTTCACCCGGGAGCAGCTGGAAGCGGCTCCGGAATATGATGAAGCTGCCTACACCAACGACCCGAGCAGCTTCCGTACCCTCGACCAGTAATCGCGGCTGGTGCATCGCACCAACGCGAAACTGAGAGCTTGATCAAATAAGGGGGTCGACCTGCGGGCCGACCCCTTTTTCATAGCGGAGATCGACATGCTGCGCCTTGCCGCCACCGCCGCCCTGCTGGCCCTGATTCCTCCTACCGCCGTGGTTGCCCAGTCGACTTCGAGCCAGCTCGAGGCCGCCGGGCTGACGCCGCCTACGGTGTTGTCGCAGGGCTACTCCCCGCAGGGCGCCGACGTCCTGGTGACGCAGTTGCTCAATCAGTCCGTGTGGACCGCGCCGGGCGACGATGGGGAGGAAATCGGCACCATCACCGACATGGTGGTGACGTCCGGCGTCGGCTTGTCGGCCGTGGTGATCAGTGTGGGAGGTGTGCTGGGGGTCGGAGCCAAGGACGTGGCCGTGGCTTTCGACCAGCTGACCTGGGCGCAGCGCGAGGACGGCCGCCGGCGGTGGGTTCTGGCCATCACCCCGGATGCCCTTGCCGACGCCCCCGCTTTCATCTGGGGGGACAGCGAGGCAGTGACCGGCGAACCAGCCCTGTCGCCGGAAGAGGAAGAGGCCCAGCTTGAGGACGGCGACCCCAACGCCGCGCCGGTGGATCCCGACCTGACCACCGACCAGCCGCAGGCACGTGCCACACCGGGCGATCGCGAAGGCCTGACGGCGATCAACGCGACGGAGTTCCAGCCGGAGCAACTGCGGGGCGTCGGCGTCTATGGAATCAACGACGAACTTATCGGCTCGATCGGGGATGTCGTGCTCAACCAGGACGGGACGGTGGATGCGGTGATCGTCGACGTGGGCGGCTTCCTTGGCCTGGGCGCAAAGCCCGTCGCCGTGGGGTCGGACAACCTAACCGTTTCGGAAGATATCGCCGGACAGCGCTATCTGTTCATCAGTACAACGCGCGAACAACTCGAGGCGCAGCCCGCGTTCGATCCGGCAACATACGAAGCGGAACGCAGCACCCAGCGGCTGGTGGTCACGCCCTGAGGCGCGTGACTACTTCCGCGAAAAGCGCAGGCGGGCGATCTCGTCGTACTGGTCCTGCTCGACCTTGAGCTGCTCGGCGGTCTCGCGCTGATGCTCGCGCTGGTCGAGCAGTTCGACTTTCTTGAGGTCTTCGAGCGCCTCGGCGAGCGCATCCTGCGCAACCTCGAGCTTGCTCCTCATGTCGTGGGCTGACGCCAGCAGATTGTCGCGGCGGGTGGACGCCGCCTTGGCAAAGGTCGAATAGGCGAAGTGCGCGACATCGGAGATGCCGGTCTTCTGATGCTCGATTTCGATCTGCTGGTCGAGTTCGCTCGCCATGCGCTCGAAATCGTTGACCATCATCTCGATCTGCGCGACCTGTCGGCGCTTCTCGTCCACCTGGAACTTCTTCAGCCGGATGAGGCTTTCGCTGCGCGATTTCAAGACCTGTACTCCTTACACACCAAGTCAGTCCGGGGCGCTGATCCCATTGCGCCCCTAGTTCCCCGCACCCGCCTCACCCACGATCGCCGACAGCATCTGATAGCCTTCGGCAATCGAGGAGGTTTCCTCCCGGTCCTGGTTCAAGAACGCCTCCAGGGCCGGATGGAAGGCAATGGCGCGGTCCACTTGCGGATCTGACCCTTTCCGGTAAGCCCCCAGCCGGATCAGTTCCTCCATGTCCGAATAGAGGGACATGAGTTCCCGCGCCCCTGCCAGCACCGGCCGCATGTCAGGCGGCACGCATCCAGGCATGGTTCGCGAGATGGACCTCAACACGTTCACCGCCGGGTAGCGACCCCGTTCGGCAATGCCGCGCTCCATCACGATGTGCCCGTCGAGAATGCCGCGTACGGCATCCGCAATGGGCTCATTGTGATCATCACCTTCGACCAAAACGGTAAAGAGACCGGTAACGGAACCGGTCGAAGGTGTGCCGGGCCCCGCCCGTTCAAGCAACCGAGGCAGTTCGGTGAAGACGGTGGGCGGGTAGCCCTTGGCTGTGGGCGGCTCGCCGATGGCCAGGCCGATCTCGCGCTGCGCCATGGCAAAGCGGGTCAGCGAGTCCATCATGCACAGCACGCGCCGCCCCTGGTCACGGAAGTACTCACTGAGCGAAAGAGTGAGGTATGCGGCCTGGCGGCGCATCAGCGCGGCTTCATCCGAGGTGGCGACCACGACCACCGCCCGCTCCAGCCCCTTGTCGCCCAGGTATTCCTGAATGAACTCGTGGACCTCGCGACCGCGCTCGCCGATCAGGCCGATCACCGCCACCTCGGCGGCCGAGAACTTGGCGAGCATCGACATCACCGACGACTTGCCGACGCCGGAACCGGCGAAAATGCCCATGCGCTGGCCGCGGCAGCAGGTGAGGAACGTGTTCAGCGCGCGCACGCCGAGATCGACCGGTTCGCCCACGCGCTTGCGGG
>JAEZFJ010000455.1 GCA_023437755.1 Pseudomonadota bacterium | reverse complement strand
GTGCCGCCGCTCACCCGGGCCGAGACTTACGGGCCGCTCAAGGATCTCGAGGCGCTGCTGGATGAATACTACGCGGCCTCCGGCATGGACCGTCGCCGCCTCGACGGCCTTCGCCGCCGCATCCTCGACTTCACCCGCGATGCCCGGCTCGACCAGGATATCGGCCTGCCTGAGGATGAGACGCAGGCGCTGATCGAAATCGACAACTTCCTGTGCGACCTCAAGGAGGCGCAGATCCGCGACGGGCTCCATGTCTTCGGCCAGTCGCCCGAGGGCGACCTCGAGCGCGATCTTACCGTCGCCTTGACGCGCGTACCTCGAGGCGAGAGCCCGGAAGAAGCTTCGCTGATCCGTGCCCTCGCTGACGACCTCAAACTCGGCTTCGATCCGCTGACCGCCGAACTCGGCCAGCCGTGGCGCGGCCCCTTCATCTCAACTGCGGGTTTCGGTCATCAGCAGGCAGGTGCGGTTCATCATGGTCCAGCTGAAGGCGTTCATCAGCGATCAGAATCCGTTCATCTCCGTTCAGAATCCCCCATGCGGCGTGTCGGCGACGTGGTCGCTGCGCTTGAAAAACTCGCCGCCCGCCTCGTCAGCGGCGAGGTTGATCCGGCCTCGGGCTGGACCGCTACCCGAGCCGTGATGAAGACCGTGCGCGAGCTCGTCCAACCCCGCCTTCGGCAATCAGGCCCTGCCGAATTGTCGTCGCTCCTCAATGGGTTAGATGGAAAGTTCGTGCGCCCCGGCCCCTCCGGCGCCCCCTCCCGCGGCCGCCTCGACGTGCTGCCGACCGGCCGCAACTTCTACTCCGTCGACCCCCGCGCCGTCCCCACCCCCACCGCCTGGGAGCTCGGCCGCAAGTCCGCAGAAAACCTGGTGCTTCGGCACCTTCAGGACCACGGCCAGCACCTCCGCTCCGTCGCCATTTCGGTCTGGGGCACCGCCAACATGCGCACCGGCGGCGACGACATCGCCCAGGCGCTGGCGCTGATCGGCGCCCGCCCCACCTGGGATCCCGGCTCCCTTCGGCTGTCCGGCTACGGGGTCATCCCGCTGGCCCGGCTCGGCCGCCCTCGCGTCGACGTAACCCTCAGAATTTCCGGGTTTTTCCGAGATGCCTTCCCGGCGCAGATCGCCCTATTCGACCGCGCCGCCCGCGCCATCGGAGCCCTCGACGAGCCCGAGGAGGAGAACCCCATCGCGGCCCGGATGCGCAGCGAGGCGCTGGGCCTCATGGCCACCGGCAAGTCCAAGGACGAGGCGGCGCTCGAAGCCGGCCATCGCATCTTCGGCTCGCGTCCGGGCAGCTACGGTGCCGGGCTTAACGCGTTGATCGACAGCGGAAATTGGGCGAGCAAGGCCGATCTCGCTGATCGCGCCCTCGACTGGGGGCAATACGCATATGGCGCCAAAGCCGAGGGCCTGCCGCAGCGTGACCGCTTCGCCCTGCGTCTCTCCGGCATCGATGCGGTGGTCCATAACCAGGACAATCGCGAGCACGACCTGCTCGACAGCGACAACTACTACCAGTTCGAAGGCGGCCTCGCCGCGGCAGCAGAAACGCTGACCGGCCGGGCTCCGGCATCCTACCATAACGACCATTCCCGGCCGGAAAGTCCCAGGATCCGGACACTTTCCGAAGAGATCGCGCACGTGATGCGCTCGCGTATGGTCAATCCGAAGTGGATCGCCGGGATGATGCGCCACGGCTATCGGGGTGCCTTCGAGATCATCGCCACGGTCGACTTCATGTTTGCCTTCGCCGCGACCACGGGGGCGGTGAAGAGCCACCATTTCGACCTCGCCTTCGAGGCCTTTGTGGAGGACGATCGGGTGCGGGAATTCATCAGGAACTCCAACCGCTTCGGCTATGATGAGTTGATCGCGAAATTCAACGAGGCGCGCGAGCGCGGGCTGTGGTCGCCGCGCTCCAACGCTGCCTATGCCTATCTCGAGGAGACCGCCCTATGAGCGAGCAGCCGGTGAAGAAGACCGATCTGATGACCGAGGCCGAGCGCGACGCGTATCACGCCGAGAAGATGCGCAAGAAAAAGGCTGCCCGCGACAAGATCCTCGCCAGCAAAACTGAGGAAAAGGGGCTGCTTATCGTTCACACCGGCAAAGGCAAAGGCAAATCTACGGCAGCTTTTGGCATGGTTTTCCGAGCAATTGGAAACGGCATGCGGGTCGGCGTCGTGCAGTTCGTCAAGGGCGTTTGGAACACCGGTGAACGCGACGTGCTCGACAAGTTCCCCGAGCAGGTGACCATCAATGCCATGGGCGAGGGATTCACCTGGGACGTCGCCGACCGCCAGCGCGACCTCGCCGCTGCCCGCAAGGCGTGGGAGCAGGCCAAGGCCCTGATCGCTGATCCGAGCTACGACATGGTGCTGCTCGACGAACTCAACATCTGCCTGCGCTACGACTACCTGCCGATCGCCGAAGTGGTGGAGGTGCTCAAGAACAAGCCCGCGGACAAGCACGTCATTGTCACCGGCCGCAACGCCAAGGACGAGCTGATCGAGATTGCCGACCTGGTGACCGAGATGACCGAGATCAAGCACCACTTCCGCGCCGGGGTGAAGGCGCAGAAAGGGATCGAGTTCTAGCAGTTCGACGGCGGCAGGAAGGTAGGCTTCAGACCTTCGATGATGTCCGTTACCTTCGAGGTGTCGGTGACGAGGTAGTCGAGCCGGAAGGCGGCATAGGCCGCGCCATCGCAGCCAGCAATGAGCCGCTGGTAGAGCACCCGCACCCCCTTGATGGCCGTGAACTCCGCCCAGGTGGGGGTCACCGTTTCGCCGGTGATGTTCCAAGCTTCGTCCTCTGCCCAGGAAAGCCGAAGGCGCACTTCTTCCTCGAAGTCGCCCAAGACAAGCCACCCGCCCCAGACGGTGAGCGTCTGCGTGGTCGCCGGATCGAGAAACACCTGCCCGTCACCATTGTCGCTCTCGCCCTGGGCTTCGTAGCCCGGAGGGATGTCGAGCGAAAAGCCAAAGCGGGCATTGGCGTATTGGGTCCAGAATTGCGCCACCGCAGGGGCGACGACTAAGAGCAGGGCGATGAAGACGAGAACGGTGCGCATGCGGCGAATCCTGCGCGCAATCTCCCGCTCAGGCAAGATCACACCACCACGATGCCGGAATGCTTGGCCTTGTCTTCAGGCTCCACATGGATGGTGATCTGCGCGTCCGTCACGGCTTCGCGCAAGCGCGCCTCGATCCCGTCGCAGATTGCGTGGGCATCATCGACGCTCATGGCGCCGGGGACCACCAGGTGGAAATCGATAAATGTCATTCGCCCGGCCTGGCGAGTGCGGAGGTCATGCGCCTCGATGGCGCCTTCTGCACTGGTGGCGATCACCTCGCGGATGGTTTGCTGCACATCGGCGGGCACCGCCACGG
>JAEZFJ010000421.1 GCA_023437755.1 Pseudomonadota bacterium | reverse complement strand
CGCCGCTCCTTTGGTTCAACAGCTCAAGCTGACGGCGCAGCACTGCAACCAGAGCAAAAGCGGGCTTGAGCCGCGGTGGCAGGACTGCGATAGCTGCCTCAGCGCGCGAGAGGTGGTCGGCCGCCATTTCGCTAAACTGACCAATGGCTTCGACCAGGCCGTCACTCTCGGTGCCGGTGAAGATTTCGCCTTCGCGAACACCGTTGGCAGCGAACACGGACCAGGGCAGCATGATGCGGCCTTGAGCCGAGACGCGGCCGAAGGCGCGCAGATGGCCGATCATGGCATGGGCGACGCCGAGATGCCCGGCGGCGTCGCCAGGCTCCAAGGTATTGCCACCATTGAGGATCATCGCGGCGAGCTGGTAGAGCGTGGATGCGGTCTCGCCAGCGTAGCCTTCGAAGCTCGCCATGTCTGGCATCGGATCGTCATAGAGGTCGAAGCGACGGGCGTTCAGCAGCCGCAGCAGTGTTCCGGCAGGAATCTGGTAGTCTTCCGTTACCTGCAGGAGCGCATCTGCAACGGGGTTGCTGCGAACTGCACCATGTTCGGTACCCTCGATGGCATCGACCCACCATTGCAGCCGCACTTCACCGGGGGCGGGGTTGGTGACCCGCTCGCGAATGGCGGCAACATCGGCATTGAAGGCGTAAAGGGCAGTGACCGCATCGCGCTGCCTGCCCGTCAACACCAGGGTTGAGAGGTAGCGATCGCGATCCCCTGCCCTGAGCGCTGCTGCGGCATGGGCAAAGCTGTCCGACGCCATCAGCGCACCCGGTCGACGGCGACCAGGGCGGCGGCGACGGCACGCTCCTCCGCCAGCAGGACATTATAAGTCCGCACGGCACCGCCGGTGGCAATCGCCTCCACGATCACCGACCTCTCGCGGAAGGCCTGGCGGATCTCCGGATCGATCGGCGAAATGTCCATCCCAAGCCCGATCAGTAGCACATCGATCGCATCCGCCTCTGCCAGGGCAGGACGTAGGGCGTCCAGCGTCAGCGGACCGGCGGGAAGCTGCCATGCGGCCATCCCGGACGGCAGACAGAGCAACGAGCCACGGTGCGAGATACCCGCGAACCGAAAGCCACCATTGCCATAGGCGTCGATGCCCACCTGCTGGGGGTATCTGCGCCCGCCTTCAGGCTCCGTCACGGCTACACCGCCGGCGTGTCGACGGCTTCACCGGTCTCCGCCTTGGCGTCTTCGCGGGGTGAGCGCAGGCCGAGATTCACCAGGATGGGCGCGGCGATGAAGATGGATGAGTACGTGCCGACGATAACACCGAAGATCATCGGCAACACGAAGCTCTGGATGATCTCGCCGCCGAACAGCGCCAGGGCGAGCAAGGCGAGCAGCGTGGTGGGGCCGGTGAGCACGGTGCGGGACAGCGTCGAGTTGATTGCCCTGTCCAGCAGCTCGATCAGCGGCATCTTGCGGTACTTGCGGGTGAACTCACGCACGCGGTCGTACACCACCACCGTATCGTTCAGCGAATAGCCGACGATGGTCAGAATGGCAGCGATACTGGACTGGTTGAACTCGATGCCGGTGAGGGCGATGAAGCCCAGCGTCAGCACCACGTCGTGCAGGGTCGACACCACGGCACCGACGGCGAACAGCCACTCGAAGCGAAACCACAGGTAGATCAGGATGCCGAGCACGGCGACCGACAGGCCGATAGTGCTGGTCATCGCCAGTTCGCCCGAGACCGTGCCACTGACCGCCTCGACTCGGCGGACCTCATAATTTTCGGACGCCAATGCCTCCTGCACTGAGTCCACCGCCGCCTGCTGAGCGTCAGGGCCGCCTTCCTGCAGCTCGATGCGGATCAGCACGTCTTCCGGCGTACCGAAGCCCTGCACCTGCACGTCACCCAGTCCGAGCTCGCTCAAACGGGTACGGATCAGACCGGTATCCGCCGGACCACCCTGGTGCTGCACCTCTATCGAGGTGCCACCCTTGAAGTCGATACCGAGGTTCAACCCATTGACGAAAAGCAGTCCGACCGAAGCAAGGGATAGAACCACCGAGGCAATGATGGCGATCTTGCGCCAGCTCATAAACGGCAGCTTCGTATCGTCGGGAATCAGCTTGAGCAGCTGAATCTTCAGCTGCTTCGGGCGGACCCAATCGTACCAGCGCAGCACGATCAGCTTGGTGACGAAGTAGGCCGTGAACAGGGTGGTGAGGATACCGAGCGCGAGCGTTACGGCAAAGCCCTGCACGGGGCCAGAGCCGAGGTAGAACAGCACCACCGCGGCAATAAGCGTGGTGACGTTGGAGTCGAGGATCGCACTCATGGCGTTGCTGAAACCTGCCTGCATCGCCTGGATGACCGAGCGGCCGGCCGCCCGCTCCTCCCGCATGCGCTCAAAGATCAGAACGTTGGCGTCCACCGCCATACCCATGGTCAGCACGATGCCGGCAATGCCAGGCAGCGTCAGCGTGGCCCCGAGCATGGACAGGGCACCCACCACCAGGGTGATGTTGAGCAAGAGCGCAATGTTGGCGAACACGCCGAACAGGCCATAGGCGGCCAGCATGAAAACGATGGTGCTGATGCCGCCGATGACACCAGCGATCACGCCGCCGCGGACGCTGTCGGCACCAAGGCTGGGACCGACCGAGCGCTCCTCGATGATATCAAGCGTCGCGGGCAGCGCACCTGCCCTGAGAAGCACAGCGAGGTCATTGGCGCTCTGGGTGGTGAAGCTGCCGCTGATCTGACCGGTACCGCCGGTGATCGGCTGCTGGATCACTGGCGCGGTGATTACCTCGTTGTCGAGCACGATGGCGAAGCGCTGACCGACATTGGCCGACGTGATCTGACCGAATGTCACGGCGCCACGAGTATCGAAACGGAAGCTGACGACGGGCTGGGCGCGTTGCTGGTCAAATGCCGGCTGGGCATCCACCAAGGACTCACCACCGATCGCGACGTCTTCGTAGAGAAGTTCCGCACCACCATCCTGGCTCGGTACGATCATGGTGCCGGGGGGCAGTCCTTGAGCCTCCGCCTGGGCTGCGGACATGCCGGGATAAACCATGTGGAAGGTCAGACGCGCGGTCTGGGAGATCAGCGACTTCAACCGGTCCGAGTCGCCGAAGCCCGGTACCTGCACGAGGACCCGCGTGTCGCCCTGGCGCTGGATGGTCGGCTCTGTGGTACCCAGCTCGTCGATACGGCTGCGAATGACCTCGATCGACTGGGAGACCAGCGAGCTCATGCGCTGGTTGACGCCATCCGGCGTCAGCGACACCGTCAGCTTGCCATCAGCAGTCTCACCGAAGCCAAGCTCGTTCACGCCGACGCCGGCGAACAGAGCATTGCTCAGCGAGGTCTGCAGCGTCTCGATGGCTGCGCGGGCGGCGTCCTTCTGAGCCGGGTCCGTGAGTTCCACCGCCAGCCGTGCATTGGCCTCGTCCGTCGCAATGATGTTGCCGATGCCATTCTGGTTGGCGAGCACATTCCGCACGTCCCGGCGTAGCGTCTGCAGGCGCTCCGAGATGATGCCCTCGCGGTCCACCTCGAGCAGCAGTTGCGAACCGCCCAGCAGGTCGAGACCCAGCACCATCGTCTGGCTCGGCACCCAGCCCGGCAGGTTCTCGGCCACATCCTTCGGAAGGAAGTTCGGCAGCGCGAACAGGATGCCGACCAAGGCAACGATCAGGACGAAGACGGAGCGGAACGGACTGGACATAAAGGTGTACCCTGAAAGACGAACCGGAGCCCTGGGGCTCCGGCGGGATGCTTGGCCGGATCAGGCCGGCTTGTTGTCGTTGACCGGCTCGGCCTTGGTACGAACGTCCGCCACCATGCCGCGCACCAGCTTGACCTTCACGCCCTGCGAGATTTCGACCTCGAGATCTTCGCCGTCCACAGCCTTGGTGACCTTGCCGACGATGCCGCCTGTGGTCACCACCGTGTCGCCGCGGCGGATCGCCGACAGCATCGCCTGCTGCGCCTTGAGCCGCTTCTGCTGCGGACGGAAGATCAGCAGCCAGAAGATCAGGACCAGCAGGATGATCGGCATCAGCTGGACGAGAATGTCGGCGAATCCTCCACCGGCCGGGGCACCGGCGGCTTGCGCGAAGGCGGGCGTAACGAACATGAGGCGAGCTCCTTATTGATTCTTTTTGTTTGATGGGGCAGCGCCAGAACCAGCATCGTCTTCGACGCGACTGGACGCGCGAGGGGCTTGCTGCACTTGCACCCCGGACAAAATCGGGCGGACTATACATTTGCACCCTTCGTATTGCAAAGCCCTTCGCGGCTGCGCAGATTGCCGCGCCACAACCCGAGGATTGCCCTGTTGAACACCGACGATCGGCTCGCTGAAATCGCGGCCACGCTTCAGGAAATCGCGACCACGTTGAAGGCCGCAGTACCCGTGCTCCCGTCCTCCGACCAGGTGCTCGGCGAGGCCGACGCCTACCACTGGGACGCCGATGCCGGAGGATTGATGCCGGTGCCGCGGGTGAGCCGGGTTCCCCTGGCCATGCTCAAGGGAATCGATCGGGTGCAGGACATACTGCTGCGCAACACCGAGCAGTTCGCCCGCGGTCATGGTGCCAACAATGCCCTGCTGTGGGGCGCTCGTGGCATGGGCAAGAGCTCGCTGGTCAAGGCTATCCACGGCGACATTACCAATCGCACCAACGAGGGCTTCGGGCGCCTCATCCTGATCGAGATCGCCCGTGAGGATCTCGATACCCTGCCCCGCCTGATGCGGCTGATCGGCAAGGAACCGGCCCGCTTCATCGTCTTCTGCGACGACCTGAGCTTCGACAAGGACGAGACGAGCTACAAGTCGCTGAAGACCATTC
>JAEZFJ010000419.1 GCA_023437755.1 Pseudomonadota bacterium | reverse complement strand
AGTCAAGCGACAATCTGGCGACGCCTTCGTGGTCGCCGCGGAGCGCGTCTGAGCGGATCCTGATGGCGCTGAAGATGCACGGCTCCCTCACCGCCGCGGCGTTGGGGGATCGTCTCGGCACCACCGGCGAGGCAGCCCGCCAGCAATTGCTGCGCCTCGCGGGGGAGGGACTTGTCGCCGCGACGAGCACCCCCGGCACCGTCGGCCGCCCCACCCAGCGCTGGAGCCTCACACCCGCTGCCCAGTCTCGTTTTCCTGACACCCACGCAGCGCTGACCGTTCAGCTTCTGGACATTGTCCGGTCAGCTCTGGGCGATGGCGCGCTCGACACCATCATTGCCAGTCGCGAGGCGGAAACCCGCGCCACCTACGCCGCCGCCCTCGTTCCGGCCCCGACGCTGCGCGACAAGGTCGCCGCCCTGGTCGCCCTGCGCAGTGCCGAAGGCTACATGGCTGGCTGGCATGAGGAGGACGACGGCACCCTGGTGCTGGTCGAAAACCACTGCCCCATCTGCGCCGCCGCCACCGCCTGCCAGAACTTCTGCCGCGCCGAACTCGACGTCTTCCGCGCCGTGCTCGGCCCCGGCGCCGAGGTCACCCGCGAGGAGCTCATCGTCTCCGGCGGCCGCCGCTGCACCTATTCCATCCGTGCGGTATCCGCATGACCACGCCCGGCACCCGCCTCCACCGCATCGGCTGGGAAACACCCGACGGCCTCACCGAAGAACTGATCCGCAAGGTCGTGGACAATTTCTACGCTGCCGCCCGGCGCGATCCGGTGATCGGACCGGTGTTCAACCGCGTCATCCCCGACGAGCAGTGGCCGCGCCATCTCGCCCTGATCACCGACTTCTGGAGCTCGATGCTGCTCGGCACCGGCCGTTACACCGGACGTCCCATGCCCAAGCACATGGCCATCCCCGAGCTTGAAGACGCCCACTTCCAGCGGTGGCTGTCGCTGTTCCGCGTCACCGTGGAGCGGCTGTGCTCGCCCGACGTCGCCGCTGTGTTCATCGAGCGCTCCGAGCGCATCGGCAACAGCTTCCGCATGAACATCGCCATGCGCCGCGGCAAGGACATCACCGCCATGGCGCCACTGGAGCGAGAGGCGCCGCCGGTGTGGACTCCGCCTGCGGAATAGTCCGGAGCCCCCTTGTCGGGGAGGGCAGGAGGGGCGTAGCTCTCCCCAGCCCACTGGACTCGCTGCTATGACCAATCCTCTTCTTGCCACCCGCCTCGCCAACCTGCGCACCCGCATGGCCGAGACCTGCACCGATCTCGTTGCTCTCGGCCCCTCCAGCCACATGCTCTGGCTCGCCGACCTGTCGCCGCACGGCGACGAACGGCCTGTTATGCTGCTGGTCAGCCGGGGTTTTGCCGGCTTCCTGATGCCCGCGCTCAACGTCGACAGCGCCCGCCAGCATACCGATCTGCCATTCTTCCCCTGGACCGATGCCGACGGCCCGGACCAGGCTCTGTCCGATCTCCTGGCCGCCACCGGCATTCCCGCAGCGCCCTCCGTTGTGCTCGACGAAACCATGCGTGCCGATTTCGCACTTCTGCTGCTCGACGCCCTTCCCGGCGCCAGTCGCCGCTTCACCGGCGAAACCGTCGGCTGGCTGCGCGCCCGCAAGGATGATGACGAATGCGCGCGCCTCAGGCAGTCGGCGCTGCTCAACGACCGTGCCATGCAAGCCGGCTTCGTCGCCCTCCGCGACGGCATCACCGAAGTGGAGGTCGCCACCGCCATCCGCGAATTCTATCGCGACAACGGCGCTACCACCGAGTTCTGCAGCGTCTGCTTCGGCCCCAACGGAGCCTTCCCTCACCATCACACCGGCAGCACCCGCCTCAAGCGCGGCGACGCTGTGCTGATCGATACCGGCGGGCGCATCGACGGCTATCCCTCGGACATGACCCGCGTCGGCTGGTTCGGCAGCGAGCCGGAGGGCTTCGCCGAGATCCATGCCATCCTTGATCGCGCCGTCGAGGCTGCCATTGCCACAGCCCGCCCCGGTGTCCTCGCCCGGGATGTGGACCGTGCCGCCCGCGATGTCATCACCGCCGCCGGCTACGGGCCCAACTTCCTCCACCGCACCGGCCACGGGCTTGGACTGGACATCCACGAGCCGCCCTACATCACCGCCACAAGCGACACCGTCCTCGATGAAGGCATGGTCTTCTCGATCGAACCCGGCATCTATCTGGCCGGCCGTTTCGGGCTGCGCCTCGAGGAGATCGTCATCATCCGTGGCGGCCGCGCTGAAATCCTCTCCGACATGCCGCGGGCGGCGGTCACCGTGTCCTGACGAGGCGTCGCTGGCTTTCCCCAGCCGCTGGACCGAGCCCTCCGGCTTCTTGACACGCCCGTATCACCGCGCGGCGGCACCGGCGAAAGCAGCAATTTTCCTGCGCTTCTCCGGGCCATGTCAGGGTTATCCACGCCTGTGGACGATCGGTAAACTTGTAGGCGTCTGCGCCGTCGACTTCGGGGGTGGGCAGCACTATCTCGATGCCATGAGCACCAGCAGTGCCGACCGCCGTCGCCATCCCCGCCAGCCGGTTCACCTTCCCGCCACTCTCGTGGATGACGGTGGTCTCGCACGCTACGAAGTCACTCTTCGCAACGTGTCCGCGGCTGGCGCCATGCTGGAATTCGGCGAAAGGGCTCACCTGTCGCGCGAGTTCTACCTGCTGTTGCCGGGGCACAACATTCAGCCCTGCCGCCTCTGCTGGCAGAGTGGCACGCTGGCCGGGGTGGCCTATGTCGAGGCCTGAGCAGAGTTCGCTAACCCACCGCCATTGCTGACAAAAAGCTGACGTGATCGGTCTCTGCGCGAACCAATCACCTGCCACCCGCGTTCCAGCCAGGTTAGTGCGGAGCGGAAAATGCAATACCAGAACATCCTTGGGGGCAGGCGCGTCCTGATCCTCGAGGACGACTACATGATTGTCGCGGAACTCGTTGAAGCCTTGCAAAGCATGGGTGCCGACGTGATCGGCCCCTGCGCCACGCTCGACCATGCTCGCCCACATCTTGAGGCTGGTCGTCCCATCGACATCGCCATCCTCGATGTGAACCTGTCGGGCAAGCCCGTCTTCCCGTTCGCCGACGAACTGCGCTCGCGTGGTATTCCTTTCGTATTTGCCACTGCGTACGACGCAACCATGATCCCTAGTGCCTACGGAGACGTCGAACGGTTCGGAAAGCCCTACGATGTCGACCGCATTGCCCGTGCGCTCCTCGAGCCAGTCGCCGCCCTCGCGTGACGTGAACGGACCGGGGTCGGACATGAACCACTTCGATTCTGCCGACAGTCTGCAGGGCAAGCGTATCCTGGTGGTCGAAGACGACTTTTCCGTCGCTTCGGACATCTGCCGCCAACTGCGCGAACTCGGGGCCACCGTGCTCGGCCCCGCTCCGACCCCTTTCTACGGGCAAAGCCTGCTGGGGCGGCGTGGAGTCGACGTCGCCATTCTGGACGTCATGCTATACGGCACCACGGTCTATTCCCTGGCGGACGAACTGGCGCGCCGAACCACCCCCATTATCTTTGCGACGGATCAGGACCAGAAGGACGCGCCCAGCCGGTTCCAGTCATCGCCATGGCTGCGCAAGCCCCTGGACCTCGGGCACTTGATTGCTCTGGTGCATGATGCAGCCCATGACCGGCCGACGGAGCCGTTGCCCTGTCCCTCCGTGGTGCCGCCGGCAGAAACAGCTCCACAGGGTGCGCAGGAGCGTCTGGCAAAGGTCATCACCGGCTTGATGCGGACAGGTCGCTAGACCTGTTCAACTGCCTTTCGGCGGACCCCGAGGCGCCCCATCTTCTCGGTGAGCGTCCGACGCGGCACCTGCAGCACTTCGGCGGCCGCGGCCACGGAGCCGTTGTTGCGCGCCAGTTCCGCTTCGATGATGTGACGCTCATAGGCTGCCACCCGGTCCGCGAGGCTCTGCCCCGATGCAGGCGCCGCCTGCTCCTGCGGGTTCAGCATTCCCGCCAGTGACCGGCCGGCCGCCTCGATACCGAGCGCGAACCGGTCCGCCGCCGCCCGTAACTCCCGCACATTGCCCGGCCAGCTATGCGTCATCAGCGCATTGACGTCTGCCGGATGCAATTGCGGCACTGCCCGGCCAAAGCGCTGAGCTGCCTGCTCGGCAAAGTGGTGGAACAGCAAGACGCAGTCTTCACCCCGGTCGCGGAGCGGCGGGAGCCGGAGCGTCGCCATGTTGAGCCGGTAAAACAGGTCCGCCCGGAACCGTCCCGCCTGCGCCTCCGCTGCCAGGTCCACCTTGGACGCCGCGACGATCCGCAGGTCGAGCGCAATTTGCCGGTTCGAGCCGAGCCGCTCCACCGTGCGTTCTTGAATCACCCGCAACACCTTGGCCTGGGCCAGCAGCGGCATCGACTCGACCTCGTCCAGCAGCAGCGTCCCGCCATTGGCAAACTCGAACTTGCCCAGCCTCTGTCCACGGGCGCCGGTGAAGGCGCCGGCCTCGTGCCCGAACAGTTCCGACTCGATCAGTTCAGCCGGAATGGCGGCGCAGTTCACCGCCACGAACGGGCCCTTTGCGCGTGGCGAGAAGTCGTGGAGGCACCGGGCCACCACCTCCTTGCCGGTCCCGGTCTCCCCGAGCACGATGACATCGGTCGGGATCGGCGCCAGGTCGCGCACTGTCCGCCGCAGGTCCTCCATCACCGGCGAAGAGCCGATCAGGCGCGCCGCCAACTCGTTCTCCCCGCCGTCGAGCCGCCGCCTCAGATCGGCGACCTCCCGCTTGAGCGCCGCCTGGCTGGCCGCACGGCGCAGGCTGGCGACCAGTTGGTCCGGCACATAGGGCTTCTGCAGGAAATCGAAGGCGCCGCCGCGCATGGCCTCCACCGCCATCGGCACGTCGCCATGGCCGGTGATCAGGATCACCTCCGAGGGTAGGGCGCGGTCCCGCACCGTCCGCAACAGGTCGAGCCCCGACATGCCCGGCATCCGGACATCAGTCAGCACCACGTCCGGCCGCACGTCGTCCAGCACCGCCAGCGCCTCGGCGCTGTTGCTTGCAGCCTCCGTCCGGAAGCCCGACAACCGCAGCCACTGCGCCAGCGCGGTGCGGACCATCTCCTCGTCATCGACGATCAGCACGACGGGTTCGCTCATACGGTCACACTTTCGCTTTGGGCCGTGGCCATCAACGGCAGCCGCACGGTGAAGGCGGCCCCGTGTCCGGGCCGGCTTTGCACGGCAATCGTGCCGCCGAGGTCCCGCACCAGGCCGTAGGAAATTGAAAGCCCGAGCCCGAGCCCCCGTCCGGCCTCCTTTGTCGAATAGAACGGGTCGAACAGGATCGGCAGGTCGCCCGGTGCCACACCCGCCCCGGTGTCCGCCACGGTGATCTCGACCTGCCCGTCGGTTTCAGCGGCGCCGATGGACAGCACCCGCACCGCTGCGTGTTCCATCGCATCCGCCGCGTTGGTGATCAGGTTGATCATCACCTGCTCCAGATGCACCGGGTTGCCGCGAACGCGCAGGGCGCGGTTGGGGCGGCGATACTCCGTGTCGATCCCGAACGCGCGCAGCTTGTGGTCCACCAGTTCGAGCGCGTTGCTGATCACGCTGGTCGTGTCTGCCTCCATCGGCGCCTCGCTCTGCTTGCGGGCGAAAGTCTTGAGGTGCCCGGTCAGCGCCGCCAGCCGGTCCACCACCTTGTCCATCGTGGTGAGGATGCCCCCGATCTCCGGATCCTGCCGCTGCGCCGCAAGCAGCTTGGCGCTGGCGAGGTGGGTCGTCAGCGCCGCCACCGGCTGGCTCACCTCATGGGCGACGCCCGCCAGCGCCTGCCCGAGGCTTGCCAGCTTGGCAGCCTGGACCAGGCTCGCCTGCGCCTCGGCCTGCGCCTTTTCCGCTGCCACCCGCTCGGCGATTTCCGCCCGCAGCGCCTCGTTGGCGATATGGAGGTCTTCGGTGCGCTCCGCCACCCGCTGTTCCAGCCGCTCCCGGTCGGCGAGCCGCTGCGCGATCTGACGCCGCCGCTGCACCAACAGCACGATCAGCAGCATAAGGGCCGCGGTGCCGAGTGCCGCAGCACCCGCCGTGGTCAGCGCCGTGCCCTGCAGCGGCGCCAGTGGGGTGAACGACACCAGCCGCCAGCCGTGCTTGGGCAGCCGCAACTCGCGCAGGAGAAAATAGCCCGACGTTTCCGGGTCGCTGCTGGCGATGTGGGCGAACTCGGCGCCGCGCGACGGCCAGCGATCGCTGATGATGCCGGCATTCTCGATTCCCGCCTCACCATAGCGCTGCTGGCTCGCCACCGCGTCCACCTGATTGGCTGCGATGGTCTTGAGCGGCCGGTAGCGCCAGTCCGGCCGCGTCGACAGAATGGCGACGTCGTTGACGTCCAGAATGGCAATCAGCTCTCCCGACCGCCACCACGTTGCCTCGATCTCGCCGAGGTTGATCTTGGTCACCGCCACCCCGAGTGGCCCGTCCGGCCCATCCACCCGCTGCGAGAGGAAATGGCCGGGCACGTTGGTGGAGATGCCGAAGGCGTAGTACTCGGCGCTGCCGTGCTGCATTGCCTCGGAAAAATATGGCCGGAACTCGTAATTGGTGCCGACCAGGCTGGTCAGCGTCCACCAGTTGCTGGCCGCCACCACCGCGCCGCTGAGATCCATCAGGAACAGTTCGCTCGCCCCGGCGGTCTCGTTGAGCCGGCTGAGAAAGCCGTTGGCGGCCTCCGCTGCCACGGCATCGCTCGGATCCTCGAGCGCCGTTCGCGTTTCGCGCGCCTGCGAGATCGCCACCGGCAGGTAGTGGAAGCGCTCGATGATCGCCTCGAGCGTGCGATCGAACAGCGCCAGCCGCCTTTGCGCGCCGTTGCCGGCCTCCTCGATCGCGCTGGAGAGCGTCGCCTCATAGGCGCTCCAGCCCACCAGCAGCATCGCCGTAAGCCCGCTGCCGAGCAGGAGCAGATGGCGGCGCTCGAGGCGCAAACCGTGTACTCCCCTCCACCTCACCACCGTTCCTCCGGCGCTTAGGCAAGAAGTTGCCCGCTCTGTCGCCACAGTTGAGCAACTTTCTGCCTGGCACGCCAGCCTTATTCAGGCAAATGCGCATGGCTGCCTTGCACCTGCTGCGTGGCACGTGGCTTGCTATGTCTGCACCAGGCCCGGCGAGGAATCCGGACCGCCCCAAAAACTCGGGAGGAAAAATCAATGAAGACCATCTCCACCATGCTGGCTGCCGCCCTGGTCGCCGGAACTGCCCTGGCGGCCCCATCCGCCATGGCGCAGGACTATCCGACCCAGCCCATCACCATCGTCGTGCCCTTCTCTGCCGGTGGCCCCACCGACACCGTGACCCGTCTCGTCGCCGCTGCCATGAGCGACGATCTCGGCCAGCAGGTGGTGGTGCAGAATGTCGGCGGTGCCGGCGGTACCCTGGGTGCCGGTCAGGTCGCTGCCGCCACCAATGACGGCTACACCCTGCTGCTGCACCACATCGGCATGTCCACCGCCCCGGCGCTCTACGCCAGCCTGCCTTACGATCCCACCACCGACTTCGAGCCCATCGGCCTCGTCACCGAAGTGCCGATGACCATCGTCGCCCGCAAGGACTTCGAGCCCGAAACGCTCGAGGACCTGATCGCCCACGTCAAGGAGAACGGCGAGAACGTCACCTACGCCAATGCCGGCATCGGTGCTGCCAGCCAGCTCTGCGGCCTGCTGTTCATGGACGCGCTCGACACCAAGATGACCGAAGTGCCCTACCAGGGCACCGGCCCGGCCATGACCGACCTGCTGGGCGGCCAGATCGACATGATGTGCGATCAGACCACCAACACCACCTCCCAGATCCAGGCCGGCGAGATCAAGGCCTACGCCGTGACCACCCCCGAGCGCATCGACGTTCTGCCCGACGTGCCGACCATGGCCGAAGGCGGCATAGAGGACTTCGAGCTGTCCATCTGGCACGGCCTCTACGCTCCGGCCGGCACCGACCCTGCCATCATCGAGCGTCTGACCCAGGCGTTGCAGACGGCGCTGACCAACGAGACCGTGGCGACCAGCTTCGCCGATCTCGGCACCGCTCCCGTCAGCGCCGAAGATGCGGCGCCCGAAGCCCTGTCGCAGCGCCTCGACGAGCAGATCGCCCTCTGGGGTGAGGTGATCGCCGCCGCTGGCGTGGCCGCGCAGTAAGCGCTCCGAACCGAACGAGGTCTCCGACCCTCCGGGGCCGGAGACCTGTCGCATCAGGGGGACAATGGTGCTCAACGCTTCCCGGAACGACCTGGCCTCGGCGGCCATGTTCATCGCCTTCGGCTCGTATTTCGCGCTTGAGGCGCTGCGCTACGACTTCGGCACGCCCTTCCGCATGGGACCGGGTTTCATGCCCGTTGTGCTTGGCGGCATTCTGGTGCTGCTCGGCGTTGCCGTCGCCTTCAAGGGCCTCAGCAGTCCCGACGAGGAGGCAGCACCCCCCTGGCCCTGGCGCGGCATGGCCCTGGTGCTCGGCACCATCATCTTCTTCGCCGCCACCATCCGCGGCCTCGGCTTCATTCCCGTTGTGCTGATCGCGGGCTTCGCCACCGCCATGTCGAGCCGCCGCAACACCATCCTCTCCTCGCTGGTGGTCAGCGTCGGGCTTTGCGTGCTGTGCTTTCTGATCTTCATTGTCGGCCTGGGGCTGCTGGTCCCCTGGTTCGGCCCCTGGCTGCGGTTCTAGGAGACACGCTATGGACCTGCTCTCCTCCCTCGCGCTGGGCTTCACCGTCGCCCTCGACCCGGTCAACATCCTCTACTGCTTCCTCGGTGTGCTGCTCGGCACCCTGGTCGGCGTTCTGCCCGGCATTGGCCCCACGGCCACCATCGCCATGCTCCTGCCGATCACCTTCACGCTCAACGCCGAAACGGCGCTGATCATGCTGGCCGGCATCTACTACGGCGCCCAGTATGGCGGCTCCACCACGGCCATCCTCATCAACCTGCCCGGGGAATCCTCCGCTGCCGTCACCGCCATCGACGGCTACCAGATGGCGCGGCAGGGCAGGGCGGGTCCGGCGCTGGCCTCCGCTGCCATTGGCTCCTTCTTCGCCGGCTCGGTGGCGACGCTCCTGCTGGCCTTCTTCGCCCCGCCCCTGGCCCGCGCCGCACTCAATTTCGGCGCACCTGAATACTTCTCGCTGATCGTCCTCGGCCTCCTGGTCTCCATCGCGCTCGCGCATGGCTCGATCCTCAAGGCGCTGGGCATGATCGTGCTCGGCCTGCTGCTCGGCATGGTGGGGCAGGACATCTATACCGGCACTCCGCGCTTCACCTTCGGGGTGCGCGAACTGTTCGGCGGCCTCAACTTCGTCGCCGTCGCCGTGGGCGTCTTCGGTGTCGCCGAGATCCTGCGCAACCTTGAGCGCGAGAACGAGCGCGAGGTCGGGGTCAGCAAGGTCTCCAACCTCTGGCTCACCCGCGAGGACATCCGCCGCATCATCATGCCGATCCTGCGCGGCACTGGCCTGGGCTCGCTGCTCGGCGTGCTGCCGGGCGGCGGACACATCCTGTCCTCCTTCGCCTCCTATTCCGCCGAGAAGCGCCTCAGCAAGACGCCCGAGGAGTTCGGCAAGGGCGCCAT
>JAEZFJ010000364.1 GCA_023437755.1 Pseudomonadota bacterium | reverse complement strand
CGCACCCGCGGCGGCGGGAGCGCTGCATAGAAGGCCCCCAGACGGGGGTCTATAACTTGTGCGGCCTCGCAACACTCCGCCAGCAGAGCCGGATTGGGGCGGCCTTGGTTCTCCATCAGCCGAACATGGCACTTGGTGAGCCGCTGGAAGGAGCTTCCCGCGGCCGTATCCGCGTCACCGACCAACAGAAACACCTCCTGGGGAGCACTGAGCCCCCGCAGCGTCACGGCTCCAGCAGGAAGCAGCGCGAGTTCGGGAACCTCCCTTGCGACAGCCGCAGTGACCAGGATGTCGTAGCCGACGAGTTTGCTGGCACTCTCGAGCCGGCTGGCGATGTTCACCGTGTCGCCGAGGCAGGAGTAGTTGAACCGGGCTTCGAAACCCATATTGCCGACCAGGGCCGGCCCCGTCGCTATGCCGATCCCGATCACCACCGGGCTTGCTCCACTCTCGTTGTGGCGGCGCAGCGCCGCGCGCATGTCGAGGGCGGCAAGGCAGGCTAGCCTCGGGTGGTCCGGGACGTCCGCGGGCGCGTTCCAGAAGGCCATCACCGCGTCGCCCATGAACTTGTCGATAGTCCCCTGCCGGGCGAGGATGGCCGACCCAAGAACAGCAAAGAGGCGGTTCAGCGTGTCAACCAGCGCTGCCGGCGCGGTGCGTTCGCTGAGCGCGGTGAAGTTGCGGACATCTGAGAACATCACGGTGATGTCGCGCAACTCCCCTCCCAGCCGCAGCAGGCTGCGGTCGGCTTCGATCCGTGACAGCAGCGAAGGGGCAACGTAGTGGGCGAAGGCTTCCCGAATCCGGCGCTTGTCGGCATCAACTATCGCGAATTGGAACAGGGCCATCGCGGCGAAGGTGATGATCAGTGCGGCCAGGGGAAAGGTCGCGTCCAGCAAGACCAGGTTCTGGGCGAAGGAAAGCCAACTGCTGGCGGCGATTGCGGCTCCGAGGGCGACCACCAGGCCCGCCCCGGCGGGTGCGCCGACACTAGGCAGCAGCACGATGATCGCACCGCAGGCTACCACCGCAATCAGGATCTCGCTTCCGGCGGTCCAGTCGGATCGATGAAGGAACGTGCCGCTCAGAATCTGCTCCAGCGCCTGAGCATGTATCAGCACACCCGGGACTGCCTCGCCCAGGGCTCCGGCCCGGAGGTCGCCAAGACCGGCTGCGGTGGCGCCAACCAGAACGATGTGGCCGCTGATCTGATCTTGCAGACCGGAAGAGGCCGTAAGTACCCGGTGTGCAGGAATCAGCAGGCTTTCGTCCGGCTCGCGATAGTAGAGCCAAAGATCGCCGCTTGGACTGATCGGGATGTTGAAGGCGCCAACCCTGAGTGACTCCAAATGCCCCTCTGCATCGGCGTGCAGGACCAGGGTCGGCCCACCCTGTGCCAGCCTCAGGACTTCTACCCCAAGGGCGGCGAACGGTTCGCCCCCGGCATCCCAGAGCAGCGGCAGTCGCCGGGCGGTGCCCGCTCCTTCGCGGTCGAGGTTGGCCACACCCAATCCCGATGCGGCCTCGGCCAGCGCGCTCACCGGAGCGGCTACAGTGGCAAGCGGCGGCAAAGCGTCCAGCCCACCATTCCCCACGATAGCGAAGCCGCCACGCCCTGGCGGCGGGCGGTCACCACCCACTGCGCGCGCCATGGCCAACACCGTTGGCCCCTGCGCCAGTGCTCGGGCGAACTCGGTGTCTCCGCCTCCGGACCCTGCTTCTGGGAACAGCACGTCATAAGCGACGACGGCGGCGCCGAGTTCAAACAGGGCATCGGTCAAATCGGCCAGAAGTTCGCGTGGCCATGGCCACTGGCCGAGTTGCGCCAGCGACGCCTCGTCCACGGTGACGACGCGCAGGGGCAATCCTGTGGTCGCCGGGCGCGGCTTGAGTTGCTGGTAGAAGTCGAACGTAGCCTCCCGCACCACCCGAATCGGCGACGGATCCACCAGGCGCAGCACCAGCAGTGCCGACACGAGCAGACCCCCGATCAGGAAGGCCGAAAAGCGCTCGCTCCGCATTCAGGTCACGGCCTTCAGTGCTGCCGGACTCCCCCAAATCATCCCGCACCTCGTTGTGCAAAAGCACTTGCCTTGCCGTGCTGTTAGCTTAGGAACCCACGAGAGGATTGAAAAGGCGCAGTCGGCGCCTGCGGGGGAGTAAATGACCAAGAAAGTTCGGTGGGGCATTATCGGGCCGGGGAGCATCGCGAAGGCCTTCCGGGGCGGAGTGCTGGGCTCCACGCATTGTGAACTCGCTGCTGTCGCCACACGGGACCCAGGCCGCGCCAGCCTCGCCGAGGACTTTCCTGGCGTCCGCGTCGTGCATGGCTACCAGGCGCTGCTGGACGACCCCGATATCGATGCGGTGTACATCGCAGTGCCACACACTGGGCATGCCGAATGGGCCATCAAGGCAGCGCAGGCGGGCAAGCACGTGCTGGTGGAAAAGCCGCTCGCCCTCTCCGCCCATGAGATCGGTGCTGTCTTCCACGCCCACCGCAAGGCAGGCACCTTCGCGGGCGAAGCGTTCATGTACCGCCTTCACCCTCAGACCGCCAAGTTGCTCGAGCTGATCCGTAGCGGTGCCATCGGCGAAGTGCGGATGATCCAGTCGAGCTTCGGCTTCCAGATGCCGAGGTTCATGCCGGAACATCGCCTGTTCGCGTCTGAACTGGCCGGCGGCGGCATTCTCGATGTCGGCGGCTATCCGGTCTCGATGGCGCGCCTCATTGCCGGGGCGGCCAGCGGCAAGCCCTTCGCCGATCCGGTGAAGGTGAGGGGCACCGCCAAGCTCAACGCCGAGGGCACAGATGACTGGGCCGCCGCCGTGCTGACCTTTGAAAACGGCGTCGTGGCACAGGTCTCGTGCGCGGTGTTCGTCAACCTCGACAATGTGTTGCGCATCCACGGCTCCGAGGGCCGAATCGAGGTGCCGGACTTCTGGTTCGCTGGTGGCGACCGCACCAAGGGTGTCGGTCGCATCGACATCATCAAGAGCGGCAAGACAGAGACGATCAGCGTGGGCGAAGAACGCCACGTCTATTCCTTCGAGGCCGACGCCGCGGCCGAGGCGATCCTGGCCGGGCGGCAGGAGTTCGACGCGCCGGGAATGAGCTGGGACGATAGCCTCGGCAACGCCCGTGTGCTTGACTTCTGGCGCAAGGATGCCGGCATCGAGTTCGTCATCGAGACCCCTGCCCGGCGTACCCACACCATCGACAACCGCCCGTTGGGCGACAACGACGGACCGGTCGCCAAGCGCAGTATCCCCGGGCTGCCGAAGCCGGCCTCCGTGGTGGCGCTGGGCTTTGAGGATTTCCGCACGTTCAGCTCCGGCGCCAA
>JAEZFJ010000330.1 GCA_023437755.1 Pseudomonadota bacterium | reverse complement strand
CCCATCCCCTGCGCCGTATTGGCCCCAAGGGGAGTGGCAAGTGGCAGCAAATCTCCTGGGACGAAGCCCTCGACGAAATCGCCAGTCGTTTCGCCGCCATCGAAGCCGAGCACGGCGCGGAAGCCATCTGGCCCTATTACTATGCCGGCACCATGGGCCACGTGCAGCGCGACGGCATCCATCGTTTGCGCGCTGCGAAGGGCTATTCCCGCCAGTACGAGACGATCTGCGTCGGCACCTCCTGGCCGGGCTACATCGCCGGCACCGGCTATCTCGCCGGCGTGAGCCCCGAGGAAATGGCGGAAAGCGACTGTGTCGTCATCTGGGGCACCAATGCCGTGCACACCCAGGTCAACGTCATGACCCACGCCATGCGCGCTCGCAAGGAACGCGGGGCCAAGGTGGTCGTCATCGACATCTACGAGACCCCCACCATGGCGCAGGCCGACATGGGCCTGATCCTGCGGCCCGGCACCGATGGCGCCCTGGCTGTCGCCGTCATGCACATCCTGCTCCGCGATGGTCTCGCCGACCGCGATTACATGGCCGGGTACACCGACTTCTCGCCCGAGTTCGAGGCGCATCTCATGACGCGCACCCCCGAATGGGCGGCGGAGACCACTGGCCTCTCAGTCGAGCAGATCACCGCCTTCGCCCATCTGGTGGGCACCACGCCGCGCAGCTATTTCCGCCTCGGCTATGGCTTCACCCGCCAGCGCAACGGCACCACCGCCATGCACGCCGCCCTCTGCATCCCCGCCATGACAGGCGCCTGGCAGCATCGCGGCGGTGGTGCCCTCAACAGCAACTCCGGCACCTGGGCCCTCGACAAGTCCGCGATCATCGGCAGCGCCCTGCAGAAGGGCAATCCGCGCTGGCTGGATATGTCGGCTATCGGCCCCATCCTTACCGGCGATCCAGCGGCGCTTGCCGGTGGAGGCCCGGTCCGCGCCATGCTGGTGCAGAACACCAACCCGGCCGCCGTCGCGCCGGACCAGACCCTGGTTCATCGGGGGCTTGCGCGCGAGGACCTGTTCCTTGTGGTCCACGAGCAGTTCATGACCGAGACGGCGGAGTTCGCCGACATCGTGCTGCCCGCGACCATGTTCCTCGAGCACAACGATTATTACACCAGGGGTGGGCACACCCGCGTGCTTTATGGCCCCGCCGTGGTCCAGCGTCCGGGCGAAACCCGCTCCAACCACGAGGTCATCAACGAACTCGCGATCCGCCTGGGGCTCGATGCCGCCGATTTCTCCGGCAGCGACCGGGACTTCGTCGCCGAGACCTTCCGGCGCTCCGGCTATCCCGACCTCGACACCGTCGCCCGGACGGGTTTCGTCGACCGAACCCGCGCCGAGGATGAGCAGCATTTCCGCGATGGTTTCGGCTGGCCCGACCGCCGCTTCCGCTTCACCCCCGATTGGCAGGCTGTCGCCGACAAGAAGGGGTACCTCTGGACCTGCGACCCGGCGGAACTGCCGCGCTTTGCCGATCACTGGGACATCATCGAGCGCACCGACGGCGAGCATCCGTTCCGGCTGGCCACCAGCCCGGCGCGCGCGTTCCTGAACTCGAGCTTCAACGAGACTCCCGGGAGCCAGCGTCGGGAAGGCCTGCCCTCTGTGTTCATCCACCCGGACGACGCGGAGCGCCTCGGCATCGTCGATGGTGATGCCGTGACCCTCGGCAATCGCCGTGGTCAGGTGGAACTCACGGCCCACGTGCGCACCGGCATGTCAGTTGGCGTCCTCATTGCCGAAGGTCTACACCCCAACAAGGCCCATCGCGGCGGTGTTGGCATCAACACCCTCACCAATGCCACCCCCGCACCGCCCTTCGGCGGCGCCCCGTTCCACGACATCGCCGTGTGGATCCGGCATTCCAACGGGCATTAGGGCGTGGTCAGGCGTAGGCCCGCACGAAGAAGTAGCCGGTCATTCCAATGCCAAAGATGATCACGCCCATGCGGATCCACTGCGTCGGGATGTGCTTCGCCAGCCGCGCCGCCACATAGCCACCGACAGTGACGCCGACCAGCGCAATCGAGCCATGGTACCAGTCGATCGACCCGCCGATCGCGAACCGCACCACCGCCACCAGCGCCACCAGCGTCGAGATGTAGAGCTTCAGCCCGTTCATCGCATGGATATCGGTCAGCCCCGCCGTCGCCAGGAACGCCAGCAGCAGGATGCCGAGACCGGCATTGAAGAAGCCGCCATAGACGCAGACTGCGGCAAGGAAGGCAAACAGCAGCACCGCACCCAGTGCCTTCATGCCGCGCCCACCGGTGTTGCGAGCCGCCACCCAGGCGTTGATCCGGTTGCCGAACACGAACAGCAGCACCGCGAATAGCATCAGCCACGGCACGACCAGGCCAAACTGCTCGTCCGACACCACCAGCAGCAGTTCCGCGCCGACATAGCCGAACAGCAGCGAGACGATGCCATAGACCAGCAGCCGGTCCCGATACTTCATCATCGACTGCCAGTACCCGGCAGCGCCGCTGACATAGCCGGGCAGCGCCGCATAGGTGTTCGACGCGTTGGCCAGCACCGGCGGCACGCCGACAAACAGCAGGGCGGGGAACACGATGAACGAGCCACCGCCCGCCAGCGAATTCACCGCGCCTCCCAGGAAGCCGGCAACAAGCAGGAACACAGTCTCGATCATGGTTGGTCCGTCAGGCAAGTTTCGCCGCAAGGGCGAGAAGGGGAGAGTGGCCTCCTGCATAGGCCGGATTCGGTCGGCGGCCTAACGGAAATGCCTGATACGTCGATCAAATCCGGTGATGATCATTGACACGACGGCTCATTGCGACCATATCCGCACCCGGTTGCTGGCACCCGCCGCTCGCCGGACATGTGTCCGATGGTGAAGTCCAGCCCCGAGCCAAGACAACGAACCCTCGTTCATCTTCGCACCGGCGCATCATGGCAAGGCGAGCCCCATGGACCAAGACGCCCTCATCGCGAATGAGAGGACTTCGTCATGTCGTATTCGCTCGACACCCCGTCCGCCCAGACCCTCAAGGCCGAAGCCCGCGCCCTGCGCGAGGAGCGCGCCCGCGTCGGCAGTCCCCTGTCCCACTCCGCGGCATTGGAAGCGGTCGCCCATGCCCACGGCTACCGCGACTGGAACACCGCCCGTGCAGCTCTGCCGGAGCGGATCTCGCCACCTTTCCAGGTGGGCCAGCGTGTCCGTGGCACCTATCTGTCGCAGCCCTACAAGGGCATGCTGCTCGGCGTCCATTTGATGAGCGACATGCGGCACTACCAGTTGACCGTCCTGTTCGACGAGCCGGTCAACGTCACCCCGAACTTCATGTTCGCGGCGCACCGGCAGCGGGTCACCGGCACGGTCGACATCCGCGGCGTCTCTCCGGCATCGCGAGGCGACGGCACTCCGCAACTGGTGGTCGAACGCGCCTGACGGAAGGGCAGGGGGCACATGCCGCCTTGCCCTTCATCGCCAAACGCCGATATAAAGCCGGCATCGCCACAATGGAACGGGCCATGACTATCCAGACAAAGCCGATCGAAGCCTATTCGCTCCCCACTCCCAATGGGCAGAAGGTCCACATCATGCTCGAAGAGTTGGGCGTGCCATGGACTTACCACCGCATCGACATCGGCAAGGGCGACCAGTTCAAGCCCGAGTTCCTGGCCATCTCGCCCAACAACAAGATACCCGCGATCGTTGATCCGGAAGGTCCGGATGGGCAGCCGATCTCGATCTTCGAGTCCGGCGCCATCCTGAAGTATCTCGGCCTCAAGTTCGGGCGTCTCTATCCCACTGACATGCGCCAGCAGGTCAAGGTCGATGAGTGGCTGTTCTGGCAGGTCGGCGGCTTCGGTCCCATGCTCGGACAGAACAACCACTTCAACCTCTACGCGCCGGAGAAAATTCCCTACGCGATGAAGCGCTACAGCGAAGAAACCCTTCGTCTGTTCAAGGTGCTGAACACCCAGCTCGAAGGCCGCGAGTACATCACCGGCACCTATTCCATTGCCGA
>JAEZFJ010000318.1 GCA_023437755.1 Pseudomonadota bacterium | reverse complement strand
TGCGGACGACAAGGAGGCCCAGAAGGTCCTGTTCAACCAGCGCTGATCACTGCTGGGCGCTAAGCTCGGGTTCGGGAACCACCCGGACCCAGTCCTCGCCCTGGCAGATCACGTTGAACAGCACACAGCCCCGCAGCCGCACCAGATCGGGCCCGAGCATCTCGATATAGCCTGAATAGGTGTTGCCATCCTGCGGGTTGTAGATCTCCCCGTCGAAGATGTGCGGTTCCTTGCCCGGCCAGAGCGTCAGCATCTGCAGCCCCAGCATCGGCCGCCCGCGCAGTGCTGGGTCCGGATTGCGCATATCGGTGAATGTTTCCACCGGCATCTGTTGTGCCGCCGCGAACTCTTCCGGCGTCAGTCCCTCGGTGGGCACTATGATCTTGCTCAACATGCCGCACCAGCCCTCCGGGCAGGGGGCTATGGTGACCTCCGACGCAAGCTGGGTCCGCCAGGTGCCCTCGATAGGCGAAGGCGGATACGGCCCGACAGGCTCTGGGGGTGCCGGCTGCCCCTGACCCAGGCTCGTGCCGGTCATCACCAGCACGGTCGAAACGGACAGCGCCGCCTTCAGCCAGCCGCCACCCACCATGCTCCGCCCTCCGCCGCGAAAGTGCGATTCGCTTTTCTGGCACTGGTTTACAGCCGATTTGCGACAACAAGAAGCCCAATGCAGCGGGCCTCCGCGCGTCTGCCGCCGCATCACGCCCACGGGCAAAAACCGCTTGCCACAGGCGGTGCTCCCCGCTACCACCACCCTGCCGGAGAGGTGGCCGAGTGGTCGAAGGCACGCCCCTGCTAAGGGCGCAGGGCTCTAAAGGTCCTCGTGGGTTCGAATCCCATCCTCTCCGCCATTGTATCCAAGCCCTTGATAATGCGGCATTTTTGATGCGTTTGTGCGCCGGTTGTACACCAGAAAGTACGCCGCCCGAATGCGCATTCCGTATCTCCGCAGGAAGAACACCGGCTGGCAGATGCAGATTCGTCTGCCGGTCACGCTGGACCCGTGCTTGCGACTTTCGCCCGCTCGCGTGACCCCTGGTCCGATGCCCGCGATCGAAGCGCGGCGGAAAGCTGTTTCCGTCGTCGCCGCCGTGCAGGCAGCAATTGCGCAGGTTGAACACGCGATGCAGAACGAAAGTCTTCAACCGAAGGCCGCTCGCGACGCTGTCATGGACAAGGTCACGTTACTGGTGCCGACGCTGATTGGCCTCGATGCCCTCGGCCTCTCCTACGGCCACCGCGAACAAGTCGCAGATCGACGCGGCTTTCGATGTCTGGCAAAGGAGGTCGGTGCCGAGTTCATTGCCATCGTGGGTGACTGCCCGATAGGCGCTTACCGGCGGGCGGATCTACAGCAGTACGCGAACGAGATCTTCTGGTTGTCTCCGACGGCCTCCTCCGCCAAGGGGTATCGGCACGAGAACGTCAGGACCTGCATCCAACGCAACAAGAAGTCACAGGGCGGGGCACGTTCCAGCCTTGGCGAGCCAGCAGCTCGCTCAGCTTGGCGGAAACCGGCGTCTCAGCCTGCCAGGAGCGGACGAGCTGCTCAATCCGTTCGATGAGCGGCTTGATGCGGGTGGAGTGGACGGTCATATCCGCTAATCCCGCAAGCTCCGTCCATGCCATCCGCCCGGCCGTCTATGATGTGATGGGCGACAAACCCGCCGACCTGCTGGCTGCAGTGACAGCGCGGAGTGCAAAGCTCAACGCCGAACGGGCACAAACTGAAGATCCAATCCTCTCGGCTGCCTTCGCCAGTGGCAGCCTAGGCACCGCTGCCGGCATCTACGAGATCGCCACCGGCAAGGTGAGTTTCTTCTAGCCCATCTGCGGGGTCACTCGTGTCCAACACGCGCCCATTGACTGGACGCCGCCAGGGGGTGCTCATGGCGGCCGTGCGCAGGCTGTCTGTTGCGAGGATTCACGCGGCGCCAACGCGCCGGTTGGGAGTATCGGCGAAAGCAATGCTGAGCACGGATTCGAGCGTCAGATAGGATCGCACGATACGGAACAGCGTGTATTGCGGCAGGCCGAGCAGCGCCGAGGGGCGGCCATTGGCAAGCGCCGCAAAGGCCGCCATCAATGTGGGCGCCCCCAATAGCACCGCAACCGCCCCGCTGACGGTCAGGGTCGCTTCGCGCTCGAAGCTGTAGCCGAGGTGGAGCAGGCTGAACAGTGCCAGCGGCACCATCATCGCGCGTCGGGCTGAATTGAGCAGCATGAAGGGCAGGATGATCTTGCCGCGCATGGAGAAGCGCCAGCTGTCGAGGTAATTCCGGTTGCGCGCAGTGACGTGATAGACTGAGCGGAACCAGCGCATGCGCTGCTCGCGCAAATGCCGGTAGGTCACCGGCACTTCCGAAACGTAGACGACCGAGGGATCGCCCACGATCCGATGACCCATTTCGCCGATGCGCAGCGAGACATCGGTATCCTCGCCATTCATGCCCGTGACGAACCCGCCCGCCGCCCGCACCAGGCGCGTGCGATAGGCTGCGAACATGCCGGGCACGCCCACAATGGCATCGGTCGCGCCGTAGGCGACCTGATAGAAGCCGTGCTTGAGCAGCACCTCGAGCGTGCGGGCCCGATCGAACGGACCATCGCCCGGCGCCAGGGGAAGCCCGCCGACAATCCCCACTTCCCGGCGCGAAAAATGTCGCATGGCACGACGCAGCGTGGCCGGCTGCACCTGTGTGTCGGCATCGATGCGGATCATGAACGGCGTGTCTACCTCCCTGACGCCGCGATTGAGCGCCTTGGCCTTGCCCGGCGTCGGCACGTGGACCACCCGTCCCCTGAGGTGTCGGGCCTTGTCGAAGGCCGCCCAGGTAGCCCTGACCGTATCGTCGGTCGAGGCGTTGTTCAGCACCAGCACCAGCACCTCGCCGCCATAGTCCGCCGCCGACGCATCGAGGCTGGCAATGGTGCGGCCGATCACATGCGCCTCGTTGTGGGCGGGCACGATCACGGTGACGGCTGGGGTGAAGGTCACCTTGCGTCGCAGAATGGCCTGCACCGTGCCATCGACATAGAGCAGCAGGAACAGCACGGGCAGGAACAGGAAGACGCCTGGCCCCGTGCCGCCCAGCAGCGCCAAGTCACGCAGGCGTTCGATGATGAACACGTCCAGCCCGCCGACATAAAGGGACAGCCCGACGGCGATCGCCACGGCAATGCCAAGGCGCAGCGCTCCTCCAATCTTGTAGCGCGGGCTGATCGGCGTCGAGGCCCTGGCGGGCATGCTGCCATGATCCAGCAGCTTGAGCGAAAAGACGAAAAAACCGGCCAAGCCCGACAGGATCTCCACCACATGCAGCGAATAGATGAAGCCGAAGGCCTCGTAGAGCACGACATTGAGCAGGTCGAAGACGCAGCAAATGATGATGAAGAAGGACGTCATCTCGATGAGGAACTTCAGTTTCCCCAACGAGCTGGCGCCTACGGCAGCCGTGAAGGCCAGGTAGAAGCTGAGGATGAAGATGCGCAGCGGGATGGAATGGGTGCCCGGATAGGGCGAGAAGACGAAGTCGCGGTTCGGGAAGGTCTCGACCAGCCACGGCACGGTATTGATGGCAAACAGCATCAGGGAACTGAACAGGACAAACAGCAGCAGCACCAGCGGTGCAGCCGTGAGCGGCAGCGACCGCGTCAGCGTTGCCGGTGCGCTGTCAACGGACCAGTATTCATAGCCCACCGGAGGCTGCGGGTCATTGTGCGGCCGGGCTTTGGACAAGGAGGGCCAAACTGGTTGAATCCATGTGCGTGAGAACCGTGTGCTCCAGCACCATGGCGGGCTCATTCTGCAGGTCATGCAGCACCAGAGATTCAGCCGCCGTGCCACCGCGCGAGGTTACGATCCAGGCCCGCAGTCCGGAGGCGACACCGGCACGTTCCTGCATTATCTGGTCAAGCTGATCTCTGGTCACCGCTGTCAGCGTCATGGGCGGAGATTGGGGCGCGAAGGTGACATTGGCGGTGACGGGAAGGAACTGGGCCAGGGCTGCGGCGATGCGGGTCGCCTGCGGGGCGTTGAGCTGGCTCTGGTTGCCGGGGGTCACGAAGGGCGCAACGGCCAGCTGCCGCACCAAAAAACCCCATCCGTCGCTCGGCTGGGCAGCCGATGCGATGAGCCGTGTCTCGGGCAGCATCTGTGCCTGGGCCCTAGGCGGGTCCTGACAGGCGCCCTGTCCCGGGGAAGTGTCGACAAGTTCAACGACAATCGTGTTGCCCAGACTCTGCAGGCTGGCCGGCAGGTCCACGGGCAGGACAATGTCTGGTTCGTTACCGGGCAGTCGCGCGCTGTGCAGCAGGGTGCCGTTGAGCGATACGCGGACAACCCAGTCATACCCCTCCGCCAGCAGGCTCGTGCGCAGGGCCAACTCGATACCTGTCGCCGTCAGTCCGCCCGGCAGGTTGGCGATCTGGTAGGGAATGGTCCACCTCTTCGTCCCGGTGAAACTGCGCGCCTTGGTGTCTACTCTGAGGTTGGCAACCGAAACGGGCCAGTCAGGTATCAGGTCAAACTTTTCGGTGCGGCGGAACTCGATGGCCCGCTGCAGACCCGGCGCACCGTGGAGGACTATATTGCCGCCCACATCAAGGACGACCGGATCAGGAGCCGTCTCATCCTGCGTCACGATGACCCGGCCGGGCGTCACCGCATCGTCGACCAGAACGGTCGATACGCCGGCCCGCGCCATATGCTGGGCGGCCCAGATAGCCACCGCCTGGTCCTGCGGATTGGTGCCCAGATAGATCTGGAGCGGCTCATCGGCGGCAAGCAGGGCGGTTTGCGGATCGCGGGCGTCCTGAAGGGATCTCAGCACGACGGCGCTTTCGGGCAGCAGGCTGATCACACTGCCCGCATTGTCTGATCTGGTTGCGCAAATCTGCCCGCTATTGGCTGATCCCTGCAACGACATGACAAGCTCAACCCGGTCGGCCAGAAGGTCGGACGCGGTGAGTGGCAGCTTGATGTCATGGACCTTCTGACCGCTAGCAAGCACGATCGCGCTGCGCTGCACGCCATTCACCGCAAGGTTGAGCAATCCGTTAGCGCCCTCGGCCAGCTGCACATCGAGGCGCAGATCGAGGCGTCCGTCCACGAAGCCGCCGATGGCCGGCACCGGGAAAAACACCGTCGTCTCGTTGCCGAAACCGGTCAGGCCGACCCAGCTGGACTGATATGCCCGGGCCATGCGCAGGGTGGTGGTCTGCAGCCGGGGGCCATCTTTGCCGATCCCCGTCAGATCCGAAAAGCCGCGGCTGATCGCTCCGCCGGAGCCGGAGAGAAAAGCGGCGACGCCATAGCGAAAGGCGCTGTCGCGGGAATAGATCATGGCGAAGCCGACAATCGCGAAAACGAGGATCGCCACGCCCACTAGCCGCACGAGTTCGCGCATGACTTGGCTCTGACTCAGCTATATCCGGGCACTATGCCGGGACGGTTGTTACGCGTCCACAGCGAACGGGCAGGAACCACTTTCGGGTCAAAGCGGTCCTTGTAGCGCTCGACGACCTCGAGCGTTTCGTTCAGCAGCGCGTCCTTGAGCAGGATGAGGTCGAGGCCCAGAGCCCGGAAGGTCCGGTTGGACGCGCTCAGGGTGTTGCTCTCCGCTTCCTTGCGGGGATTGTCGACATTGGCAATGCGCGCGCCGGTTATGCCGGCAACCATCTCGGCAACGGCCCGCACGCTTTGCGTTTCCGCCAGCTGGTTGGTGATGCGCACCCGCTCCCCACGCGCTGGTGGATTGCCCAGCGCCGTCACCACGCAGCGCACCGTATCCTGGATATTGATGAAGGCCCGCGTCTGCCCGCCGGTGCCATGGACGGTGAGCGGATAGCCGTTGACTGCCTGCACCAGGAAGCGGTTGAGCACTGTGCCGTAGTCGCCATCATAGTCGAAGCGATTGATCAGCGCCTCATCGAGCCGCGTTTCCTCGGTCTGGGTGCCCCAGACAATGCCCTGATGCAGGTCAGTGATCCGCAACTGGTCATTGCGCGCATAGAACTGGAACAGCAGCTGATCGAGCGACTTGCTGAGATGATAAACGCTGCCCGGCCGGGTGGGATAGAGAATGGAGCGCGGGAAGGTCTGTCCGGCTGCATTGGAGACGGTAACATCCAGATAGCCTTCCGGCAGCTCCAGGCCATCCCCGTCATAGCCATAGACGCCCATCGTTCCCAGATGCACGAGATGTGTATCGAGCCCGAGATCGACGAACGCTACCAGCAGGTTATGGGTGGCGTTGACATTGTTGTCGATCGTATAGCGCTTGGCCGCCGCGTCCCGCATGGAATATGGCGCCGCACGCTGCTCGGCAAAATGCACCACTGCATCGGGCGCGAAGTCGGCCAGCAGGGCGCGGCACCCGTCATAATCCTGCGCAATATCGACATTGTGAAACGCGATGGCCCGCCCGCTGACCCGCTGCCATGCGACCAGCCGCGCATCGATGTCGGCTATGGGCGTGAGGCTTTCGACCCCGAGCTCACGGTCGATGCGCCGATGCGACAGGTTATCGATAATGCTGACATCGTGGCCCTCCCTGGACAGCCGCAATGCTGTGGGCCAGCCGCAAAAACCGTCCCCACCAAGAACCATGACCTTCATCTCAACCTCCTCCTCGTAACCAAAGTGAAGACACGTTGACTCTGGAGTAAGCCTGCAAAGCGTTGGTTGAGGCCATTTTAGGGTAAGCGACCGATCAAAGGCCTCCCGTTAAGAAATGTGGTTAACTGCCCCAAATGCGCCTCGGCCGGCATTCGGCTTGGCGGGAAATCAGAACCCATCGCGCTGGTCGGCGCGACAATAGGCTGCGAAACGGACGGGGTTCTGTCTCGCCTGCCCACGTCTCAAGCGGCGAAGGTGGCGATCGTGAACGTCAGGCTCAGCTTTTTCCCATCCCAAGCCGACATTCCGCTGTCGGCTCCAATCGGCCGTCAGCGACCGTTACAATGCCATGTCCGCTCTTTCAGCGCGCCTCCGATAAGGCGACGGGCCGCAACCGGTCCCTTGCGGCGGTAACGATGAAAGCTGGATCGGCGCCAGCCAACGCGCAATCAGAACGAAGCCTCGATGTAGGTCGCCTTCAGATAGAAGTCCTTGGGGCGGGTGATATGGCGGACAATGACCGAGCCGAGTTGCTCGCCGTCTCCCTTGGCGATCGCATCGATCATCTCGAAGTGCTCCGAGATGGCGATTTCGCGCAGTTCTTCGCTGGGGAAGGCGCGGGTTCGAATGGGGTGGGTGGCGAAGGTGTAGTGCAGGATCGCGCTCGCTAGCTGCTGATTGCCGGCCGCCCGGTAGAGCACTTCGTGGAAGGTGTTGTTCAGCGAGAACACCTCGGCAAAGTGCTGGGCGCGCGAGGCATCCCGGTGACGAGAGGCGATGTCGGTCAGCTCCTCCACCAGCGCGGCGTCGGCGGGCTTGTTGAACCGTGACGCAGCCTGCCGCTCCAGGC
This sequence comes from Pseudomonadota bacterium, assembly GCA_023437755.1. Taxonomy (GTDB): domain Bacteria; phylum Pseudomonadota; class Alphaproteobacteria; order Rhizobiales; family Devosiaceae; genus Devosia. The sequence continues at coordinate 9,150 of JAEZFJ010000318.1, read as the reverse complement.
ACTCGCGAATCTCATAGAGCTCCTCGATCTCCCGGATCGAGTAATCCCGAACCTGCACGCCCTTGTTGGGCTGGCGAATGACCAGGCCCATTCGCTCGAGTTCGTCAAAGGCCCGACGCACCGCATGGCGGGTGGCATCGGTGCGGGCAATGATCTCGTCCTCGACCAGCCGCTCCCGCGGGCGGAGCTGCCCGGCAATGATCTGGCGCTGCAGGTCGCGGCATACCGCATCCCAGCTTTTCGTCTGCTCTTGCAATGGCTTGGCGGCTGGCACTGCGTGGGACTCTCCACTGATTTGCACAGGCGCAGGATAGCGAAAACGCGCCAGCCACACAATCATCGTTGACATTATCGATAATCTTTCCGATGAATGTGGCGATCGAGGAGGATCGTCGTGTTTCGCATTGGCAGTGGTGCTGGTTTTTCAGGCGACCGTGTCGACGCTCCACAATCGGTGGTGGCGGCGATCGCTGCTGCCGGGGAGGGTGGCGCCCTTATTTTCGAAACGCTCGGCGAACGCACCCTTGCCCTCGGCCACATCGCCAGACGCCAGGACCCGGCGCGTGGCTATGAGCCGTTGCTGGAAGACCTGCTCGAGCCGGTCCTTGCGGACTGCGTGCAGTCAGGGATCACCGTCGTCGGCAACTTCGGCCAGGCTAACCCTCAGGCGGCAGCAGCAGCGATTCAGTCCATTGCGCACCGCCTTGGCTTGGGTGCGCTCAGGATCGCCGTGGTAACGGGTGACGACCTTGTGGGACAGATCGACCTGAGTGTTGCCAAACGCTGGGATGGCGATGGGCGGCTGCCGGACATTGAAGGCGACATCATCGCCATCAATGCCTATGTCGGGGCTGCCCCCATTGCCGAGGCCATCCTGGCCGGTGCGCAGGTAGTGGTGACCGGTCGCGTGGCCGATCCGGCCCTGGCCCTTGGGCCGCTCGTCGCACACTTCGGCTGGTCCTGGGACAATCTGGACCTGATCGCCGCCGGAACGCTGGTGGGGCATCTGCTGGAATGCGGATCCCAGGTTACCGGCGGCTTCTTCGCGGACCCCGGCTTCAAGGACGTTCCGGACACCGCCAATATCGGCTTTCCCATCGCCGAGGTCTCCGCCGACGGCAGCTTCGTCATCACCAAGGCGGAAGGGACCGGCGGGCTGGTCGACCTGCGCACCGTCAAGGAGCAGTTGCTCTACGAGATCCATGACCCTGCCGCCTATCTCACGCCCGACGTGACGCTGGATATTACCGGCGTCGAACTGGAGCAGGTGGGCGTCAACCGGGTCCGTGTCCGCGGCGCGCGAGGTCGTCCGGCTCCGCAGCAACTGAAGGCCACCGTCAGCTTCTTCGGGGACTGGCTGGGAGAGGCCGAGATTTCGTATGCCGGCGCCAACGCGCTGGCACGGGCGCGCCTCGCCATCACCACCATCAACGAGCGCATCCTGCGCCGGGGACTGCCGGTGCGGCACCGGGCCGACATCGTGGGCACGGTCAGTGCGTTCGATTCCGACGACGGGGACCTCCTGCTCGACTATCCGGGCGCCGGCTCGGGCGACTACCGTGTCCGGTTCGCCTTTGGGGCATCCTCGCAGCGCGACGTCGAGCGTGCCGTCCAGGAGGTCAACGCCCTCTATTGCTGTGGTCCGGCGGGCGGCGGGGGCGTGCGCCACAGCGTTCGCCCGCGGGTGCGCACCCTGTCCTATCTTGTGCCGCGCGAGATCGTGGCCTCCAGTTTCCACTTCGCCGGGGCCGCGCAATGAAGGGCGCAGGTCGAACCATCAAGCTTCACGCGCTGGCCCACGGCCGCTCGGGCGACAAAGGCAACCGGCTCAACGTCAACGTCATCGCCTATGACCCGCGGCACTGGCCAGTGCTGCTGGAGCAGGTCACGGCGGAGAGAGTGGCGGCGCTGTTCGCCCATCGCGGCGTCACCAACGTGCAGCGCTACGAACTCCCCAGGCTCGGCGCACTCAACTTCGTCATCGAGGACGCACTCGAGGGCGGCGTGAATTCCAGCCTTGCCCTCGACACCCATGGCAAGTGCCTCAGCTACCTGGTGCTGGACCTCGACGTCCTGGTGCCGATCGAACCGGGTGACGGCCTTGTGCCCGAACCTGCATTGCAAACAGTCCCATAGGGGATCAAGGGAGGAACATATGACGCAAATGAAGACCTTGCAGCGCCTGCTTTTGGCCGGTGTCTCGCTGACCATCGTGGCCGCGCAGCCGGTCCTGGCCCAGGAGTTCGAGCGCGGCGGCACGTTGCGCATCGGTATTTCGCAGATGGCGCCGTCGCCGGATCCGGTGGTGACGACCTTCGGCGTCAACTGGCTCACCGCCTCGATCGCGTGCGAAGGGCTGTTCGCCACCGACGAAACCTGGACGCCGCAGCCAATGCTCGCGGAGAGCTTTGAATACAGCGACGACGGCAAGACGCTGACCGTGACGCTGCGCGAAGGGCTCAAGTTCCAGAGCGGCGCCGACCTGACCTCGGCCGACGTGGTCGCTTCGCTGGAGCGCTTCCGCGAATCCGCCGGCATCGGCGCTTCCTTCAAGGGCGTGACCGAGTCGATCGAAGCGGTCGACGAGCGCACCGTCCGGTTCAACCTCACCACGCCCACGCCGATCGTCCCCGGCCTCCTCGCCGGCCAGCAGGCGATCATCCTGTCGCCAGCCTCGCTTGAGGGTGCGAGCCCGACCGAGGCCGCCCGTTCGCTCGACTGCACCGGCCCTTACACGATCTCCAGCTACATGCCGGACCAGGGCGCAACGCTCACCCGTTGGGACGACTACCAGAGCCGCTCCGAACCCTCCTCGGCCGCTGCCGGCACCAAACATGCCTATGCCGACACCATCCAGCTCCGCCTGATGCCGGAGGCCTCGGTGCGCCGCGACTCGCTGATCACCGGCGAGATCGACATCGCCATGGAACTGCCGACGGACTTCTACGACGCGCTGCAGAACGACCCGAACACCGAAGCGGTTGTGGTGCCGAACAACCAGTCGCTGGCGGTGGTGCTCAACACCAAGGACGGGCCGATGGCCGACGTGAATCTGCGTCGCGCCTTCTTCTACGCCCTCGAGATGGAACCCATCATGCTCGCGTCGGTGGGCAATCCCGAGTTCTACACCCTCGACCCGAGCTGGATCCCGGATTCCAACTCGTTCTGGTACACGACCGCCGGTGTGCCCGAAGGCTTCGGCACGCCGAACCCTGAAAAGGTCGAGGAATACCTCGCCGCCTCCAACTACAATGGCGAGCCGATCCGCTGGCTGGTGGCCTCCGAGCAGTATCAGAAGCACTATCTGCCGGCGATCACCGCCTCCCAGCAGCTCGAAGAATACGGCATCAACGTCGAGATCGTGGAGTCGCCAATGGCGAACTACATCCAGGCGCGCGCCGACTCCGCCCAGATGGACGCGTTCTCAAGCTTCCTGCCGACCTATGTCGATCCGACGTCGATCGCCTTCCTTAACGCCACCTATCCCGGCTTCTGGACCGACCCGACCAAGATGAAACTGATGGACAAGCTCGCCTCGACCATCGATCCGGAGGAGCGCAAGGCCATCTTCGAGGAAATCCACGCTCTCGCTTACGACCAGTTCCCGTGGGTGAAGTACGGCACCGAAGCCAACATGTACGGCATCCGCGCCGGCGTCGGTAACCCGGCACGCGTCCCGGCACGTGGCTACGACTACTACAACGTCGCACCCCCGGCAGCGAACTGAGCATGAGCAACACTCAGGCGATATCTCCCGACCGCCTGACCGGTGGTGACGAAGAAGTCTTCGTCACCACCAACAAGTCAGTCTGGCAGCGGCTTACCGCCAATCCCACCGCGATGGTGTCTCTCACCATCCTTCTGGTCATCTCGCTCAGCGCGATCCTGGCGCCCCTGCTGGCGCCGGGTAACCCGCTGAAGGTGAGCCCTGCCGACCGATTCATTCCCCCTGGCGCCGAACACTTCTTTGGCACGGACAATCTCGGACGCGACATGTTCAAGATGGTCCTGCACGGCGGCCGCACCTCCTTGCTCGTCGGCCTTGTGGTCACGGTCATCTCGATGTCTGTCGCCGTGGTGCTGGGCGCTATCTCCGGCTTCTACCGTCAGGTCGACGTCGTGCTGATGCGGCTGGTGGATGGCCTGATGGCTTTCCCCGGCATCGTTTTGGCCACCGCTGCCGCCGGCATTATGGGGCCCTCCATGGGCACCGTGATCACGTCGCTTTCAATCGTGCTGATCGCTCCGTCCCTGCGCGTGGTGCGCGGGCAGGTGCTCGTGGTCCGTGAGTTGCAGATGATCGAGGCTGCACGCTCGGTCGGGGTGCCGACGCTGCGCCTGTTCACGCGCTACATCCTTCCTGCGGTCAGCTCGCCCATTCTGGTGCAGGCGTCCTTCATCTTCTCCGCTGCGGTGCTCGGTGAAGCCGGTCTCAGCTTTATCGGCGTCGGCATCGGCCCCAAGGAACTGAGCTGGGGCAACGCGCTGACCGAAGCGCGCAACTACATCGCCCAGGCGCCCTGGATCGTGTTGTTCCCTGGCCTGGCGCTGATGTTCACCATTCTTGCGCTCAACCTTCTGGGCGACAGTCTGCGCGACATCCTCGATCCGCGCCTGGCACGGAGGCGCTGACATGCTGCGCTATCTCGGCAAACGCTTTCTTCTGATCCTGCCCACGATCTTCGTGCCGCTGATCCTCGTCTTCCTGTTGCTGCGCCTTTCGCCCGGGGACCCGGCAGGCATGATGCTCGGCGACCAGGCGACGCCCGAGCAGATCGCGGCGCTCCGCACCCAGCTTGGGCTCGACCAGCCCATATGGGTCCAGTTCTTCCTCTGGCTCAAGGGCATCCTGACGCTCGATCTCGGCAACTCGATCTTCTTCCGAGAGCCGGTGATGCAGATCATCCCGCGCTATGCCAGCGTCACCATTCTGCTCACCCTCGTGGCGCTGACGCTCGCCATCGCAATCGGCATCACCCTCGGCCTGGTCTCGGCGATGAACCGCAACAAGCCGATCGACAGGGGCGTGGTGACCACCGCCGTGCTTGGCATCTCGCTGCCCGAGTTCTGGTTTGCGCTTCTGCTGATCTTCATCTTCGCGGTGACCCTGCGCTGGTTACCCGTCGCCGGGTACAACCCTCCCGAGGCCGGCATTATTGCCTTCGGCGCCACCATCTTCCTGCCCGCGCTCGCCCTGGGCGTGCGCCAATCGGCATTGATGACGCGCATGATGCGCTCCTCCATGCTCGACGTGCTCAACGAGCCCTACATCACCACTGCGCGCGCGCAGGGGCTGCCGGAGAAGACCGTGATCGGCCGCTATGCCATGCGCACGGCCGCGATGCCGGTGGTCACCGTCGCCGGGCTGGCCGCGGGATACATGCTGGGCGGGGCTGTAGCCATCGAGATCATCTTCGCCCTTCCGGGGTTGGGCCGCATGCTCGTTGAGGCCGTCGGCAGGCGCGACTACCCGCTGGTGGAAGGCGGCGTGCTCACCATATCGCTGGTGCTGGCGGTGCTGAACCTGCTCATCGACCTCATCTACGCGCTCCTCGATCCCCGGATACGCTACCAATGACAGCGCAGATCACTCCCATGCCCGAGGAACGGGTTTCGCCGCTCGCGGAGGCGCGCACCATTCTCGAGGTGGACAAGCTCAGCCTGTCGTTCCGCAATGCCGATGGCCTGCTACCCATCGTGACCGACATCTCCTTCTCCATCCGGGCAGGCGAGGCGGTTGCACTGGTGGGGGAGAGCGGCTGCGGCAAGTCGATTACCGCCAGCGCCATCATGGGCATCGCGCCCGACAATGCCGAGATCGGCGGCACGATCACCCTGAACGGCAACGTCATCTCGGGCCTGTCACCCAGGGAGCGCCGCAGGCTGTGCGGGCGGCACATGGGCTTCATCTTCCAGGAGCCGATGACAGCACTGCACCCCACGCTCAGCATCGGGCGGCAGATGACCGATACGCTCAGGCACAATCTTGGTATCGGGCAGCGGGAGGCCACCGACCGCGCCGCGGAACTTCTCGACCGTGTGGGCATTCCGCGCGCCCGGGACATTCTCAATGGCTATGTGCACGAGCTGTCCGGCGGTATGCGGCAACGCGTAATGATCGCTCTGGCCATTTCCTGCGGTCCGTCGCTGATCATTGCCGACGAGCCGACCACCGCGCTCGATGTGACCATCCAGGCCCAGGTGCTGGACCTGCTGGAGGACATGCGTCGCGAACTCAACCTGGCCATGCTGTTCATCACCCACGACCTCGAAGTGGTGGGTGACTTCTGCGATCGCGCGGTCGTCATGTATGCCGGCGACGTGGTGGAGCGCGGCCTCAGTGCAGACGTGGTGCACAGCCCGGCCCATCCCTATGCCCGCGGACTCATAGATGCGGTGCCCTCCCATGATGACGGCCGCACGCGGCTGACACCAATCCTCGGCACGGTTCCCCCCGTGGGTCAGTGGCCACAGGGTTGCCGCTTCGCGCCGCGCTGCCCGCGCGCCGACAGCAAGTGCCAGACGAGACCGCCGCTGGAACTGGTCCGCAACACCGATGTCCGCTGCTGGTACCCGCTGGAGACAAGCGCATGAGCACCGAGCCGATGCTGACCGTTGCCGGGCTGTCCAAGTCGTTCAAGGCCGTCAAGGCGGTGCGCGACGTCAGCTTCTCCATTCCGCGCGGGAAGACATTCGGACTTGTTGGCGAGTCGGGTTCCGGCAAGTCGACCACGGCCCGCCTTGTGCTTCGTCTGGTGGAGCCCACGGCAGGCACGATCACCTTCCGCGGACGTGACCTGGCATCGCTGTCCGCCAGTGACCTCCGCGCCGAGCGGCGACACATGCAGATGATCTTCCAGGACCCGTTCGGGTCGCTGAACCCCCGCATGAGCGTGCGCGATACGCTGGTCGAGCCGCAACTTGTGCATGGCATCGGCACGCCCGCCGAACAGTTGCGCACCGCCGAGCGCCTGTTGGGTGAGGTCAGCCTGCCGCGCGCCGCACTTGATCGCTTCCCACATGAATTCTCGGGTGGTCAGCGGCAACACATCGCCATCGCCCGCGCCCTCGCCACCAATCCTGAACTCATCGTCGCCGACGAGCCGGTAAGCGCCCTCGACGTTTCTGTCCAGGCGCAGGTTCTCAACCTGATGCGGGACCTGCAGGACCGCCACAACACGACCATGCTCTTCATCTCGCACGACCTGCGGGTTGTTCAGTTCATGTGCGACGAGATCGGCGTGATGTATCTCGGCGAGATCGTCGAACAGGGGCCGCGTGAACGCATCTATGGGGCACCGGCGCATCCTTACACCCAGGCTCTGCTGGCCTCCGCGCCCGGCAAGGGTGGCGGCCGTCGGGCGCGTCTGCAGGGTGAAATCCCCAGCGCGCATGCCGTCCCATCAGGTTGTGCCTTCCGCACCCGTCGCCCTTATGCCTTTGACCGCTGCGTCAGCGAAAAGCCGGCCATGCGCGACGTGGGAGGGGGGCAGAAGGCGGCATGCCACCTGCTGGACAGGGCGGCGGTCGCAGCATGACGTGCACCGTGGATGCGCTGAGTGGCGATGCCACCTATCGTGGATTGCGCGACGGCAGGGGAGATCGCTTCCTCGGCATCCGCTATGCCGAACCACCGGTTGGTCGCCTCCGGTTCAAACCACCCCAGCCTCATGAAAACCGGGGCCTCGTCGACGCCACGCATTTCGGCCTGGCGCCGGCGCAGGTCAGACGCCCCATGCCCGACTGGGCGCCTCGTGGTGACGGCTACCAGACGGGCGAGGATTGCCTGAACCTCAACGTCTATACGCCTGCAGCGGATGACAAGTGCCGTCCCGTGATCGTCCATGCTTTCGGCGGGGGCTTCCAGACCGGCGCCGCACACGGCACGTTCCACCTGGACGCCGAATTCGCCAAGGCAGCGGATGTGGTGCTGGTCCGTCCCAACATGCGGGTAGGGGCTCTGGGCTTTCTGGCGCTGGGTGACGCCTTCGGCCCCGACCGCGCTGCAGCAAACCGTGGCCTGCTCGACTTCATCGCTGCGCTGCGGTGGGTGCACGACAATATCGCGGCGTTCGGGGGAGATCCCGACAACGTAACGCTTGCGGGGATGTCGTCCGGCTCTTTCACCATCGCCGCCCTTCTTGGCGTCGATGGCGTCTCGCAACTCTTCCGACGCGCCTGGCTGATGAGCGGGCCGGCAAGCCGGATCATTGCCCCTGAGGCGGCAGCCGCTGTGACCGCGGATTTCCTCTCCAGGGCCGCGGTGGCGTCAGGCGACGTGGACGCCCTCGAGGCGTTGCCCGTCGAGACCATCCTGTCGCTGCAGGAACAGGTTCTGGCCACCCATCTGGGTGAGCGAAACGCGCCGGGTGGCCGAACCTTTGGCATCGTCCATGACGGGACCAGCCTGCAGCGCCACCCTCTGGACGGTCTGGCTTCCGGCAGTTTCCAGCACCACCAGATCGTTGCGGGTTGGACCCGCGACGAGGCGCGGATGTGGTACGCCTTTGGCGCCATGCCGGAAGTGAGCAGTCGCGCCGAATTGCTGGCTTCGATTGGCCGCTTCCGTCCCGCTGATGCCGAAGCCGCGCTGGCGGCACTGGAAGCGGAACGACCTGGCCTGAGCCTCACGCAGTACGAGGAAGTATTCCTGTCCCGAGCCGTTTATCGCGATCCCGCCCTCCGGACCCTCCAGGCGCATGTTGCAGCCGGTGGCACGGGCTACGGCTACGAGTTCGCCTGGGTACCGGCTTTCGAGGGCGGCCGGCTCGGCGCGGCCCACGGGTTCGACGAACCTTTCGTCTTTGGCAGCCTCGACAACATGCCGCTGGCGGCAGGTGATCTCCAGGCGCGGGAGCTCAGCCAACGCATGATGGGAGAGTTGGTCGCTTTCGCCAGAAACGGTTCCGTTGATTGGCCCCCCTTCGTCTGATCAGAGGACGCGATCCAGCGCTGGACCTGACGCTGCGGCCAAAGGGCCAGTTGCCGTTTGTCAAACAGCACCTACCATTGGTGGTGCTTGCTTGTGGTCTCCAACCGGAGTGCATTCATGACCAGCACCATCGACGATCTGATCGACGCCCTGACCCTCGAGGAGCAGGTCTCGCTGCTTTCGGGTGAGGACTTCTGGTCCCTGCCGGCCATAGAGCG
>JAEZFJ010000316.1 GCA_023437755.1 Pseudomonadota bacterium | reverse complement strand
AGTTCCTCAACGACCTCACCGTGCCGGGCGGGCTGCTGATCACCGTGCTCGGGGTCTGCGGCCATGTCGCCGAGGGCATCGTGTTGTTCGCGGCCGGCGCGTCGGTGATCGGGGCGTCGTTCCTGAGCGACCCGTCGCGGGCGACCGGCCTGGATGCCGCGGTGCGGGCGCTGGGGGAGACGCAGCACGGGCCGGCGCTGCTGCTGATTGCGGCGGCGGGGTTTGCGGCGTATGGGTTGTACAGCTTTGCGTTGACGCGGTATTCGCGGATGTGAATTTGCTGCTGCATGCCGCGAGATAGCGCTGGGGGCCGTGATCCACTCCGAATTCGCAACCGTCGAAGCTATCTGGGCGCGGATCTGAGGCTTTCGCCGTGCGCGTGCAGACGCCAGCGCTCAACTGGACCCCAGGAGCCAGGGGGCGGTTCAGGAGCAAACATCTTGCCGGGGCGCTCGGCGCTTCCCGCGTCGCGGCCGCGTCGACGGGGGTGGTGCTGGCTTTCGCGCTGGCGGCCGCCGCTGACGCCGACACCAGTTCCGAGTCCACACTGAAGATGCTGACGCGGCTGATGTTTCGGCTAGTGGGCCGCCCGAGGACGAGGAGGAGGCCGACGACGAGGCAGATCCACGACTGGATGATCTTCGGCTTCGTGCCTGACGCCCGTCGTGAGAATGCGAAATGGACGCCGATCTAGGTCTGTAGGCGGTGCACGTCAGGTGGCCTATCGATCGGCTCTCCTGCGATCAGTTCGCCGGCAACGCACCTTTGATCGGCAGTCAGGATCCCATTTCACGCTCGCTCGGTACGCCGAGGCGAGCCGGGCAAGGTGCCAAGTATTGGCTCCGTAGATCGCTACACTGATCCGGGCAGCCCGTAACGACCCGACAGCCGGCTGTGGCGCTCCACAGCATCGAAGATCAGATGCTGAATTGTCAGGAAGTTTGCCGAGAACCTTGTCGCAGCACAGTCGGACGAACCTGTTGACGGAGACTCATCAGTCGACTGCTCCGCCGGCCGGTGGCGGTCACCGCCGCTTGTATCTCACACGTCGCCGCGCGAGAGTGGCCGTGTGACCGTCAACGAGGGCATGCGTACCGGCGATCCGAGGCCTACGGCGTCGTCGATCTCAGTCAGCTCGCGCATGAGCAAACAACGTCGCCGCGATACCGCGCCGGAACTCATGGTCAGACGGCTGCTTTTTCGTCGTGGAATCCGCTATCGGGTGGACGCGAAACCCGAGCCAGACATCAGATGCAGGGCCGACATCCTCTGGCGGGGTCATCGTCTGTTGGTCTTCATCGATGGCTGCTTCTGGCACGGATGTCCCATTCATGCCACCCGCCCAAAGGCGAACGCGGAGTGGTGGGCGCAGAAGCTCGACGGCAACGTTCGACGTGATCGTCGAATCGACGCGGAGCTCGCCGCTCGGGGATGGACCGTGCTGCGGTTCTGGGAGCACGAAGACCCGACGGTCGTCGCTGACGCGATCTGTGAACAGTTGAACGAGATACGCCCCCGGTGCCGTGATGCGTCAGTCTGATGCCGCGGCCATCTCGCGCTTGGGTGTTTGTCGGCGGCGACCGCGGAGGGGTCCGTCTTTCGTTTCAGCCCACGAACTCGTCACTATGCGGTCCAAATCCGAGTTGTCGATCTTGGTATCGAGCGCATGTGCCAGGACGTGCACGGCGAGCCGAGGCGGGATGGCGTTGCCGATCTGCTGTCCGATGTCGCCGCCTGACCAGGGGAAGTCACGCGGGAAAGTTTGCAGGACCCCGGCCTCGTAGTGGGAAAGGCGGTCCCATGTTCCACCGGGAAGTCGCAGGCGGTTTCGCATGACCTTTCCGGTCACCGTGGCGGCCGGTTCGTCGCACCGCCGCTGACCACGATTGCGCGGATCGCCACCACTCCCGTAGTTCGACACCACCGTGAACGTGGATTTTCGTCCGAGGGCAGCGCTCATCGAAACCCAAGGTTCGAGTCCTAGCGCCGCCTGGGCCGGACTGCCCTTCCGGAAGCCCTGATGGGTTTGCAGAGGCAGGGTCACGGCGCTCTGCCCCAGTCGAGCGATCAGGATCGCGCGGCGTCGCGTCTGTGGCACCCCGTACTCCTCGGACCGCAGGACGCCGTGTGCCACGCCGTAGCCGTGGGCGCTCAGAACCGTCCCGAACGCTTCCCAAACGGGAAGAACGGCGGGCACCTGCTCCAAGATGATTGCTTCATAGGGTGTGCCTGTATGAAGGGCTGACATCGCCCACCGCATCGGCTCGAGTACGAGTCCGGTTCGCTCGTCTTCGAACGCGGGTCCGACGCTGGGGTCAGGGCACTCGGCAAGAAGCCGGACTTTACGAACGATGTCCTCAAGCGCCTGCCTGCCCGTCCCGGAGCCGGCCACCGTGAATGTCTGGCAAGGGGGCCCACCTGTGAGTACCGTCGCGTCGGGAAAGTCCTCGGGACCATAGGCACGAACATCGCCCCTGATGGTGTGGAGGCCGGCGGCTTCTCGCGTTGCGCACGCGTTCCCGTCCAGCTCGATGCCTGTGGCAGGGATGCCGAGCCATGCGGCCCCGACATCGAGGCCACCGGGGCCGGCGAACAGGTCGATTATCCGCGGGGAAGGACCTGAAGGCAGCTGTTCCGGCGGCATGGCAACTGATGCTAGCCGGCGAGGACCGCAGCTGCCAGCATGCGACGACGAGCCCTGTCGAGGAGGTTTGTCGAGGCGTCATGACGGTTGACGCGCCTTGGATGAAACAGAACGGTCGATGCTTGTAAAGGGAGTCGTGAACAAATGTCGGTGGTTGATGATAGAAATTTCTTGATTGTCAAAATTTGCTAGATCTGCAGGGCGGGCCTGGCA
>JAEZFJ010000297.1 GCA_023437755.1 Pseudomonadota bacterium | reverse complement strand
CTGATCGCCTTGCCGCGACCGCCACCATCAACGAGCCCTGGTGCGTTGCATTCCTCAGTCATTTCCTCGGCATCCACGCTCCCGGCTATCGCGACGTCCGCGCCGCTGCTCGCGCCATGCACCATGTGCTCTACGCGCACGGCACTGCCATCGACGCCCTGCGCGCCAACGGTGCGAAGAACCTTGGGATCGTGCTCAACCTCGAAAAGTCCGAGCCTGCGACCGACTCCGAGGCCGACAAGGCTGCGGCCAACTTCGGGGACGCCATGTTCAACCGCTGGTATCTCGGCGGCGTGCTCAAGGGCCAGTACCCTCGTGAAATCCTCGATTTCCTCGGCCACAACCTGCCTTCAGGCTACGAGGCCGACATGGAAGTCGTGTCCCGTCCGCTGGATTGGCTCGGCATCAACTACTACACCCGCGGCCTCTACAAGGCCTCGGGCAACCCCGCCCGCCCGGTGGAGCAGGTCAAGGGCGACCTCGAAAAGACGGATAGCGGCTGGGAGATCTATCCGCAGGGTCTGACCGACCTCCTGGTGCGCGTCTCCAGCGAGTACACCAAAGTGCCGCTCTATGTGACAGAGAACGGCATGGCCGAAGTGGAAGGCGACGACGACCCGCGCCGCGTCAGCTACTACGACGCTCACCTGCAGGCCGTGAAGTCAGCGCGGGACCAGGGCGCCGATGTGCGCGGCTACTTCGCCTGGTCGCTGCTCGACAACTACGAGTGGGCCGAGGGCTACGCCAAGCGTTTCGGGCTCGTGCATGTCGACTACCAGACCCAGAAACGCACTCCGAAGGCGAGCTACCGCGCCTTCCAGGGCATGCTGCACAACACCCGCTAGGGAACCGGTCGCCGACCGGAACATTTGGAGAACAACAAGCAGGAGTTCTCCCAATGTCCAAGACCCATCCAAAGGTTGATCCGGGCCCCCATTCGAACCTCGAAAAGGACCCGGAGGACTGGACTACCGGCGACGATCCGATGACCGACGCGCAGGCCTCCTACCTCAAGACGCTGAGCGAACAGGCCGGCAAACCCGAGACCTTTGCCGAAGACCTGAGCAAGGCCGAAGCCAGCAAGCGCATCGATGCGCTCCGGGAGGAGGTGGGGCTGAACTAGCCACTTGTCCTCGCCCAGAGGGGAGAGAATGCCTCCCCAGCGGGTGAGGGGGAGTTGCGTTGGCTATCGGCTCTTGCCTCGAACAGCCCCTCATCCGGCGCTCCTGGTCCGCTTCTCCCTGACGGGGGACAAGTGCGGAACCATCCGCCACCCACCACCTTCTCCCGCGCGAACCACGGTGCTAGACACCGCGCCAGCATTCGCGAGGAGCCCCCATGTCCGCCATGACCATGATGACAGAGCCACGCACCGAGCCGGAAGGGGAGGTCGACCGCAACTGGTGGCGCGGGGCGGTGATCTACCAGATCTATCCGCGCTCGTTTCAGGATCACAACGGCGATGGCATCGGTGATCTGACCGGCATCACCGAGCGCCTCGGCTATGTCGCGGACCTTGGCGTCGACGCCATCTGGCTGTCTCCCTTCTTCACCTCGCCGATGAAGGACTTCGGCTACGACGTCTCCAACTACCGCGACGTCGACCCCATCTTCGGCAATTTGGACGACTTCGACCGGCTGCTGGAGAAAGCCCACGGCCTGGGCCTGAAGGTCATCATCGATCAGGTGATCAGCCACACCTCGGACCGGCATTCGTGGTTCGCCGAATCCCGCGTCTCGCGCACCAATGAACGGGCGGACTGGTATGTCTGGGCCGATCCAAAACCCGACGGCACGCCCCCCAACAACTGGCTGTCGATTTTCGGAGGTTCGGCCTGGGCCTGGGACAGCCGGCGCATGCAGTATTATCTGCACAATTTCCTCGCCAGCCAGCCCGATCTCAACTTCCACAATCCGGCAGTGCAGGATGCCCTGCTCTCCGACATGCGCTTCTGGCTCGAGCGCGGCGTTGACGGGTTCAGGCTCGACACCGTGAACTTCTACTTCCACTCACAGGGGCTGGAATCAAACCCCGTCGTGCGGCCGGAGGATTTCAACGCTTCGACCGCTCCGGCGGTGAACCCTTACAACTTCCAGGAACACCTGTTCGACAAGAGCCGCCCCGAGAACCTGGCCTTCCTCGAGCGTCTGCGTTCCCTCGTGGACGAGTACCCGGGAACCACGACAGTTGGCGAAATCGGCGACAGCCAGCATCAGCTCCAGGTGATGAGCCAGTACACCTCCGGCAGCAAGCGCCTCCACATGGCCTACACCTTCGACTATCTCGGCGGTGAATTCAGCGCGGCGCACTTCCGCAAATCGATTCCCGAAACCGAGCCCGCTGCGCCGGATGGCTGGATCTGTCTTGCCTTCCCCAACCACGACGTGGTGCGGCATCTCAGCCGCTGGGCGGCACGCGACCACCAGGAAGCGTTCGTTCGCCTCGCCATCACTCTGCTGCTGAGCATGCGAGGCTCGGTCTGCCTGTATCAGGGAGAAGAGCTCGGCTTGCCCGAGGCCGAACTGGCCTACGACGAACTGGTTGATCCCTATGGCATTGAGTTCTGGCCCGAGTTCAAGGGCCGCGACGGCTGCCGCACGCCGATGGTGTGGCAGGCCGCTGCGCCCCAGGGCGGTTTTTCCGGCGCTCCGAAGACCTGGCTGCCGGTACCCAACAACCATCTGATGCGTGCCGTCGATCAGCAAATGGCCAATCCGGATTCGGTGCTGCTGTTCTATCGAGCCGTGCTCGCCTTCCGCAAACAGCACCCGGCTCTCGCCAAGGGCACCATCACCCTGCTCGATGCGCCGGTGGGCATCCTTGCCTTCATTCGCGAAGGTAAGGGCGAGCGGATCCTGTGCGTCTTCAACATGACCGCCGCCGCCGCTGAGTTCACGCTGCCGTCCGGCATGGACCCGCACGACCTCGGCTGCCCCGGCGTGGTCGCCGCCGTGATCGGGGGCGAGATCGACCTTGAACCGTTCGGGGCGTATATCGGGCGTATTTAGGCCGGAGGGCGGCTCTCGCCACGCTCATGGTGACGTTGCCCCACCTCCGGCAACCGCGCTGCCACCAGTTCCCGGGTCAGCCGGTGCTGCGGCGCGGCGAAAATCCTGTCCGGATCGCCTTGCTCGACGATACGCCCCGCTTCCATCACCAGTACGTGGTCCGCCATGGTTCGCACCATGTCGAGATCGTGGCTGATCAGGACGTAGGTGAGCCCGTGCTCGACCCGCAGTCGCGCCAGGAGGGCCAGCACCTCGCCGCGCACCGATACATCGAGCGCCGAAACGGGCTCGTCGAGCACCACCAGCTTGGGCCGGGTCACCAGCGCCCGGGCGATCGCCAGCCGCTGGCGCTGACCACCGGAGAACTCATGCGGATAGCGGTCGAGCATCGCCGTATCGAGGCCCACCGCCAGCACCGCCGTTTCTACCCGCTGCCGCCGCGCCGCAGCATCAAGACCGCGCTCGAGCCGCAGCGGCTCGCCCACCGATTGCCCCACCGTCAGCCGCGGATCGAAGCTGCCGAACGGGTCCTGGAACACCAGCGATAGGTCGCGCCGAAGCGCAGCCGGCAGGTCGGCGCCGCGATAGCTCTGCCCTTCGAACCGGATCGCGCCCGACGTGGCGGTATCGAGCCCGACCAGAACCCGCGCCAGCGTGGTCTTGCCGCAACCCGAAGGTCCGACCAAAGCCAGGCACTCCCCCTGCCGGAGGGTGAAGCTGACCGAATCCACCGCCCGGAAGGTCGGACCCTGCAGCAGCCAGCGGCGGCTGGCATAGTCTCGCGTCACCGCCTCGGCTTCGAGCAGGATCGGACCCGAGGGAGCCTCGGTGCCGACGTGCCGTTCAAGTTGGGTCGCCGCCACCAGTCGTTTGGTATAGGCGTCGCGGGGGGACGCGAACACCACATCGGTCGCCCCGGTTTCAACGATTCGCCCGCGATGCATCACCGCTACGCGGCTGCACAGCGCCGCCACGGCCTTGAGGTCGTGGCTGATGAACAGCAACGCCATGCGCCGGCGCTCGCAGATTTCGGCAATCAGGTCGAGCACCAGGCGCTGCGTGATCAGGTCGAGCGCCGAAGTCGGCTCGTCGGCGATCAGCAGGTCCGGCTCGCTGGCGAGCGCCATGGCAATCATCACCCGCTGCCGCTGCCCACCGGAGAGCTGGTGGGGGAAGCGGTTCGAATGCTCCGGCGCCAGCCCTACTTCCTCGAGGAGCGCCAACACTGCGCCCTCCGGCTCCCCCGCCGGAAGGTTGATGCGCATCGCCTCGGCGATCTGCGCCCCGATCCGCATCAGCGGGTTCAAGGCCGTCATTGGTTCCTGGAAGATCATGCCGATGCGCTTGCCGCGCAGCCGCGCCATCGCGCGCTCATCCTCCGGCAGCGGCTGACCGTCGAAGCGAATGTTGCCGAATAAGGCGGCGCCTTCGGGCAGCAGGCCGCTGACTGCCAGCGCCGTCATGGTCTTGCCCGACCCGCTCTCGCCGATGATGCCGAAGCGCTCGCCGGGCGCGATGCTGAACCCGATGTCCACCACCGCCTCCAGCACGCCGAAGCGGACGGACAGCCCCTCTGCTTCAAGCAAGGACATCACTGGTGCCCTGCCGGAGCCGCGGGTCGAGTGCGTCGCGCAGGCCGTCGCCGGCGATGTTCAGCGCGATCACGATCAGGACGATGGAGAGCCCCGGCACGATGCTGAGCCAGGGATGGACCAGGAACATGCCCTGCGCATCGCGAAGCATGAGCCCGAGGCTGGTCTCCGGCGGCTGCGTGCCGATGCCGATATAAGACAGCCCCGCTTCTGAAAGAATGCCGAGTGAGAGCTGGATCGTGCCCTGCACGATAATGAGGCTCATGATGTTGGGCAGCAGGTGTCGCAAGGCGATCGCTGCCTTGCCGAGCCCCGCCAGCCGGGCCGCGGCGACGAAATCGAGCGTGCCGATGCTTATCGCCCCGCCCCGCGCGACTCGCGCGAAGACGGGGATGTTGAAGATGCCGATGGCGATGATGGCGTTGGTTGCGCCAGGCCCTAGCAGGGTAGTGATCAGGATGGCGACGACCACCGCGGGAAAGGCGAACATGAAATCGCTGAGGCGCAGCACCAGCCATTCCACCCCGCCGCCCCAGGCTGCCGCAGCCAATCCGAGCGGCACGCCTACCCCCACGCCGAAAACCACCGACAGCGCGGCGACCTGGAAGCTGGTGAAGGTCCCCGACATCACCAGCGCCAGCATGTCGCGACCGAGATTGTCGGTGCCCAGCCAGTGGTCGGGGCTCGGGGGGAGGAAGCGACGGCCGATATCGATCTGTTCGATGGGGTAGGGAGTCCACACCAGCGAGGTGAGCCCGACAAGGACGAACACCAGCGTCGCCGCCAGTCCAACCGCCAGGCTCGGATGGTGCAGGAGCCGCTTCACGGTGCCATCCGCTCTCTCAGGCGCGGATCGACCAGCGCGTAGGTCAGATCGGTGATCAGCATGGTGGCAGTCACCACCAGCACGAGGATAATGGTCGCGCCCTGCACCAGCACCAGGTCGCGCTCCAGCACGGCATTGAAGACCAGCCGCCCGAGTCCGGGCAGGTAGAACACGTTCTCAACGATGATGGTGCCCGCGATCAGGAAGGCAAACTGCAGTCCGAGAATGGTCAGCACCGGCAACAGCGCATTGCGGACGCCGTGGCGCCACACCGCCTCCCCCAGCGTCAGCCCCTTGGCCCGCGCCGTACGGATGAAATCCTGTCCCGTGACATCCACCAGCGCCGTGCGCATCACCCGCGCCAGGATGGAAGCCTGCGGCAGAGCCAGTGCCAGCGCCGGCAGGATCAGTCCGCGGAACGCCAGTCCCGGATTTTCGTGCCATGGCGTGAAACCGCCGGGCGGCAGCCAGCGCAGCCCCACCGCAAACAGCAGCGTCAGCAGCATGCCGAACCAGAAATTGGGGATGGCGATCCCGGTCTGCGCCAGCACCATGAGCGCCGTATCGAGCGGCTTGCCCCGCCGCCGCGCCGCCAGAATGCCGAGCGGCAGCCCCACCAGCGCGGAGATCACCATCGCCATCACGGCGAGCGGCACCGTCACTCCCACCCGGTCCCATATCAACTGCGCCACCGGCGCCCGTTGGGTATAGGATTGTCCGAAGTCGCCGCGCAGCATGCCGAACAGCCAGTCGAAGAAGCGCTCCGGGGCGGGGCGGTCGAGCCCCATCTGCGCGCGCAGCCGCGCCACCGCTTCCGGCGAGGCATTGAGCCCCAGCGTGAACTGCGCCGGATCGCCCGGCAACACGTTCAGCACGGCAAAGATCGCCACCGCCGCCAGAAACAGCGTCACGACAAAGCCGAGCACTCGGCGCACGAAGAAGGCGATCATCTGACCGCCTTCCCTGCGATCGGCGTCTGGCTACTCAGTCCAGTGGATATCCCGCAGCACCAGCCCCTCGATCGGCGAGTTCGGCCACATGCCGGCGAGCTTGCTGTTCCACACGCCCGTCTGCGGCAGCTGGAACAGCCAGCCATTGACCGCATCGCGTGCAAGTATCTCCTGCACCTCGACGGCGAGTTCACGGCGCTGGGCGTCGTCAGTGGT
Organism: Pseudomonadota bacterium; assembly: GCA_023437755.1. GTDB lineage: Bacteria > Pseudomonadota > Alphaproteobacteria > Rhizobiales > Devosiaceae > Devosia. The sequence continues at coordinate 5,028 of JAEZFJ010000297.1, read as the reverse complement.
GCCATTGAGCTCGTCGACCAGCGCCTGGAATTCGGGGTTGTCGTAGCCGAAGTAGTAGTCGGGGTTGGCGTAGTTGCCAACGTCGAACGGCTCGACATGGCTGATGATTGTGAGGTCGTAGTCCTTGTTGGAATAGACGTCCTCAAGCCACTGCGCAAACTCGACATTGATCAGCTCGAGCCGGATGCCGACTTCGGCAAACTGGCTGGCGATGATCTGGCCCGACAGCCGGGCATAGGCCAGTGGTGGCAGCTTCAGCGTCGCCGAAAACCCGTCCGGATATCCCGCTTCTGCCAGCAGCGCCCTGGCCGTGTCCGGATCGTAGGGGTAGGTGCCGGTCAGGTCGACGTAAGAAGGGTGGTGCGGCGCAAAGTGCGAGCCGATCGGCGTGCCGTAGCCATAGGTCGCACCTTCGATGATCGCTTCCCGGTCGAGCGCGTGGGCCATTGCCTGGCGGATCTTGAGGTCGTCGAACGGCGCCTTCTGGTTGTTGGTGGCAAGGATGGTCTCGCCTTCGGTGGAGCCCACCAGCACGGTGAACTGCGGATTGCCCTCGAACACCGCCAGTGCTTCCTGGCCGAAATTGTTGGTGCCGTCGATGTTGCCGGCCAGCAGCGCACTGGTCATCGCCGCCGTGTCGTCGATGAACAGGTAGGTGGCGCGGCTCAGGGCGGGCGCCTCGCCCCAATAGGGTTCATAGCGTTCGAGGATCACCCGGCTGCCGCGATCCCACTGCACGAAGGCAAAGGGCCCGGTGCCGATCGGCTCGTTGGCATTGTTGTCGGCGCTCTCCGGCGCCACGATCACCGCGTCGCCGCGGCCGAGGTCGAACAGCAAATTGCCGATCTGGCGGCTGAGCTTGAGCTCCACCGTCAGTGGGTCGATCACCGTCACGCTCTCGATCGGCTCGTAGAACTCCTTGTGCGCGTTGACGCTATCGGGCCCCAGGATGCGCTCGAAGGTGAACTTCACGTCGTCGGCGTCGAAGGTCGACCCGTCGTGGAAGGTCACGCCCCCGGCGAGGGTGAAGGTATAGGTCAGCCCGTCTTCGGAAATGGTCCAGTCAGTCGCCAGGCCGGGCTGCACCGCGCCGTTCTGGTCCACCCGCGTCAGGCCTTCGAACACGTTCTGGTACACCACGATGTCGATGGCCTCCGCTGCGCCGGCGGTGGGGTCAAGAATCGGCGGCTCCAGCGCAACGCCGATCCGCACTTCGGTTTGCTGCGCCGCCGCCGGAATCGCGCCGGTCGCCAGCGCGGCCGCCAGCCATGAGGCCTTCACCCAAGCATGCATTGTCGTCCCCTGTTTGTCCGGCCCGATGGCCGCTCCGCGCCCCTAATAGAGCATCGCCACTGACATGGCAGCACCGTCCGTGGTGATACTTTCCTACGAGGCCGGACCCGTCGAGCAAGTTCAACCCGACGAATTGCGGAGGGTGGATTCTTAGTGTTCTTCGGCGACGCCGGACTTCCCCGCCGGCTCCACACACTCGGCCGGAATCCTGAGGCTGAACAGCAGCCCCTGCTCCCCCGCCGGATCGACGGCGAGCGAGAAGGTGTTCACCGCCAGCAGGGACCGTGTCAGCGCCAGCCCTACGCTGGAGCGCACCGGCGCCAGCGCCTGCCCATCCTGGCCGACGCCGTCGCGGAACACCACGAACCGTTCGGCCATGTCGACCGGGGTATCGGAACCGTCGCGGATGTGGATGGCGATGCCGTCGTTGTCCTCCCTCTGGGCCGAGATCACCACCGTTCCGCCAGTGGGCGTCTGGTCGATGGCGCTCGCCAGCAGATTCAGCACCGCCTGCGCCAGGGATGCACGGTCGGCGGTGATCCGCGGCAGCCGCTCGGAGATACCGCTGCGCACGAAGACCCGGGCGCTGCTCGCCTGCTGGCGCACCCGCACCACGCTGCTTTCGAGCAGGCCGGCAAGGTCGACGCTGGCGCGCTGCGCCAGGTAGCGGCCCTCCCGCAGCCTGGCGTAGTCCTCTAGCTCGTCGACAAGGGCAGCGATCTCCAGCCCGGCGCTGGCAATATCGGCGGCATAGCTGTTCTGGCGATCGGGATCGGCCGCACCGGTGGCTGCGGTCCGCAGCAGGTCCGAGAAGCCGATAATGGTGTTGAGCGGCCGCCGTACCCCGCGGCTGATGCGCGCGAGCAAGCCCGGATCGTCACCACTTCCGGCGGCGGCAAGCCGCACGGCCGCCGAGCGGGCGGCGCGCGGGCGGATCAGTCCGAAATAGCCGGACACGACACCCGCCTGACCCTGCGCAAACAGCGCGAGGTCACCCCGGCCATTGCGCAGCCGCAGCGTTTCCGCCGGTCGTGCGGTTTCGGCAAAGCGGGCCGGGCGCTCGAGGAAGGCGCGGAGGGTTTCGCGATCGGAATCGGCAATGAGCTCGATCAGCGTCTTGCCGATGGCCACCGAGTCTCCCAGCACTTCACGCGCGCGTCCGGAGAGGGCGCTGACCGTGCCGGAGCGTGTCGCCTCGATGAACCCGTCGCCGCTGATATCGGCGAACGCCTCGGCAAAGGCACGCACCGCCGCCTCGTGGCCCGTGCGCACTTCGGTGGCGCTGGCCGACAGCATCAGCGCCGGCCGACCATGCCATGAGATCGACTGCAGTCGCGCCGTCACCGGCACCAGGGTGCCGTCCCGCTGCACCAGGTGGTTCACCGGCCCTGCTGCCGGCTCGTCCGGCCCGGCCGCGGGAAACACCGCGGCAAGGCCCGCCTGCCGCAGGCTTTCCACCGACTCGTAACCCACCATCTCGGTGATGGCTCGGTTGGCGAACAGGATCTGCTGGTCGCGAAAAACCAGAATGCCAAGCGGCAGGCGGTTGAGCACCAGCGTCTCGCCGCCCAAGCTCACCAACTCGCCCGCCTTGGCAGGAGAAGGGACGGGCGCCGGATTGCTGTCACCGACCCGGTCGTTGAGAATCCGGGCAAGCTCGTCGAAATTGTAGCGGGAGACCCGCTCCACCGTTTCCGAATCGGGCGGCGACTCCGCTGACGGTGGCGGATTCGTCTCCGCCGGCGTTTCCCGCACCGGATCCGATGCAGTCTCCGACTCGTCCGCCGCAGCGATCCGGCGAGCAGTCACGCGGAACAGCTGCGTGGAGCCCTCGTCGTCGGTCTCCGCGAACTCCGCCGCCTCGGTCTCCGCTGACGTTGGCTCCTCGGTTGGCGACGCGGTCGTCGCGTTTGGGTCGGCCCGCTCCGCTTCAGCGGCCTCGGCCTGCTCGTCGCTCAGCATCTCGATCAGCCGCGACAGCCGGTTGCGCACCGAACGCGCCTCCTCGGGGGCCGACGGCTCCTGGCGGCCGATCTCCGGCTCGCCTGCGGGGTCGGCCTCGCGCGGTCGGCCTTCAGTGCCATGTTCTGTCAGCGCGATATCTCGATCCCAGCCCGCCTCCTCCGCGGGCGCGGCTGCTTCCTCCGCTTCCCGCTCGGTCGGCGCGGCAACAAGGGGTGGTTCGACCGATTCGACCCAAGCGTCGGCATCGGCCTCCGACAGGTCCTCCGGCGCAGATGGGCGCTGCGACGACGGCTCCGCTTTGGTATCGGCTTCCGACGGGGGGGGCCGTGGTGCGAGCGCGGGGGCAGGGTCCAGCACCGCTTCCGGGATCGGCTGAGATTGGTCCGGCTCTGCGGCGGCTGCCGCTCCGTGTGCCGCGTCCAACACGGCCTCGTCGATGGGGTCGACCCCAACGATGAGCAGGGCGCTTTGGCCATCCCCCCAGACCAGTGGCGTCACCGAGCATGTGGCGGAGGCTGGCCGCTCGCCGGCCAGAAACTGAATCCGGGCCAGGCTTGCCCGCCCCACGGAGCCGAGACGGATGATGCGCTGCACCTGCCCCTTGATCGGTGCCGCAAGCGGCTGCTTCTTCAATCCGTGCTTCTTCACCTTGGCAAGAAACAGCTCGGCGGCCTGATTGTGCCAAAGCAGGCTCTGCCCGTCCTGGGACCAGAGCCAGGCCGGACGGGCGTCGTCGGCGTGCGCTGTAACGCGCTGGCCGCTCGGCGATGTGGTCCAGTCGACGTTCATGTCGCCCAGCGGGTCTCCGGTACTCAACGGTTGCGCCTGTACCAATTCGGTACAGATTGGCCGCCCCTATGTAAGGTTTCTTCAATATCCCGGGGAAAAATCGGGGTCCAGTGCGGCGCGTCGATGTCCGCGCACCATTGCAGCATTTGGTTAAGCGCCTTGTGAATGCCAGCGGCCGGGCAGGACAAATCGGTGCTTGTCATCGCCGCGTTCCTTGCCTATGTTCCGCCCGCTTTCGCCCGGAGCCCAGCTCCCGCAAGCCACCCTGCCGCCTTAGCTCAGTTGGTTAGAGCGCTAGATTGTGGATCTAGAGGTCCCCCGTTCAATCCGGGGAGGCGGTACCATTCCCTTCTTGGTAGTTGTCAGCGCGCCACGCGCAGTGCCGAGATGTTCTGCGCGATCTGCCGGAACGCCGCGGTCAGCGCAGCGCCGTTCTGGGCGAGATAGGCATTCTCGGACGTGGATGCACACGAACTCATGAAGTCGGCCGCCGGGGTCCCGGGGCTGATGCCGAAGCCCACCGTATAGACGATGATGCCGTTGGCCGACGCCTTCATGGCGTTGCAATAGGCGCGCGCCTGATCATAGGGGTCGCCGTTCGGCGCGTCGCAATTGATCTTGCCACCGCCGCTGCCGGTGCCGGTGTTGCGGGCCACCACGCCATTGCAATGGACGGTGTTGAACTCGCCGTCCGTCATGATGATGGCGGCCTTCAGGAGGTTGTCGCCACGATAGGCCGCGGGACGCGATTCCACCGGCCAGACATAGCCGAAGTTCGGCGCCAGCATGTACCAGGACCACAGGACGCCGAGGCTGCCGGACGTCGAGCCATTGTCGACCAAGGCGTTGATGGCCGCGTGCAGCGCAGGCTTGTTCGACGTCAGCGGCACGATCTGGTGGCTGGTGCAGCCATTGCCGGGCTCGGGATAGTTCCGGCCCATCAGCGTCGTCGTAGGCGGGAGGTCCGTCGCGCCGTTGAGC
>JAEZFJ010000207.1 GCA_023437755.1 Pseudomonadota bacterium | reverse complement strand
GTGATCATGGAGGTCTATGGTCGTCCGATCACGGCCTCCGCCAAGGCCGACGGCTCGCCAGTGACCGAGGCGGATGCTGCCGCGGAAGCTGTTATTCTTCAGCACCTTAGCCGCACCGGCATTCCCGTCTTGGGGGAGGAGAGCGTGGCTGCCGGCATCGTGCCGGAGCTGGGCGAGCGCTACTTCGTGGTCGATCCGCTGGACGGGACCAAGGAGTTCATCAAGCGGAACGGGGAGTTCACGGTCAACATCGCGCTGGTCGAGCATGGCGTGCCGAGCCTGGGCGTGGTGCTGGTGCCGGTCACCGGAGAGACGTTTGTCGGCAGCAAAGCGGGTGCTTTCCGTTACCATCTGGACGGCAATCGCAGCCAAATCGGTGTTGTCCATGCCGAGAAGCTGCGCATCGTGGCCAGCCGCTCGCATGGGCATGTCGCACTGTCTGAGCTCTGCCGCATCCTCAACGTCGAGGCGGATGTGTCGGTGGGCTCGTCGCTGAAGTTCTGCCTGCTGGCGGATGGGCGGGCACAGCTTTACCCGCGCTTTACCCCGACCTGCGAGTGGGACACCGCGGCGGGGCAAGCCGTGCTAGAGGCGGCGGGCGGTGCAGTGGTGACCCTCGATGGCCAACCGATGCGCTATGGCAAGCACGCGGCGGGATTTCTCAACCCCTACTTCGTGGCGGCTTCCAGCCTGGAGCTGGCGCAGCGGGCGGCAGCGGAAATGCGGCGTCTGGTGGGCTGACCGCGGCAGCCATGCAACCAGTGCTTAACTGCTCTGACAAGAGCGTGAGCAGCATTCCCTTGCTGCGCTCCAACACCGGATATATAGCCCGAGTATATATCGAACCAGTATATGCCCGGGATTTTGCGCGCCATGAACGTCCGCACCCTCTGCCTATCCATTCTCTATGACGGAGAAGCGACCGGCTACGACATCCGGCGGCTGTGCGTGGAAGGTGAATGCGCCTATTTCGTTGACGCCAGCTTTGGCTCGATCTACCCGGCCCTGGCGCGGCTCGAGACCGAGGGACTGGTGACGAGCCGGACGGAGCAGCAGGACGGAAAGCCGGCCAAGAAAGTCTATTCCATCACGGACGCCGGGCGGGAGGCTTTCGTGGTCGAACTGGGCGAGCCACTGGGCAACGACGTGTTCCGCAGCCCCTTCCTGCTGTTTGCGCGCTTTGCCCATATCCTGCCGTCGGAACTGGTGGAAAGCCGCATCGGGGAACAACTCGAAAAGCTCGCCGAGGGAATCAAGTCGCTCGAAACCGCAGCCTGCGATCGCCAACTGACACCGGCTGACAAGTGGGTGGTGGATTACGGACGCACCGTGCTGGGTGTTGCGGAGCAATACATGCGTTCCCATATGCACGAACTGATCACGATGGCGAGAGCAGAGCCAAAGAAGGCTGCGGCGGAATAAGGGGCGAACAACAACAAATGCGTGCAGTGTTTTCTTACGGACTGGCCTTGAGCATTCTGCTGCTTGCGGCGGCCTGGTTTGCAACCGGCACCCTGGTTCAGGGCGGGCAAGGTCCGGGCAATGGGGAGAAGCCGATCATTTCGGTGATCGAAGGCGAAGAGCACGGCCCGCTTGCGGGCCAACTGGAAAATGCCGGCCTGCTGGCACAGCATGAAGCCCCCGCCGACGACCCCAGCCTGACCATCGCCCAGCGCAATCAATCCGCGCAATCGGAAGAGCCGCTGCAGGACGTGCGGACGGTGATCTACACAGCACAGGCAATGCCGATCGAAGTGCCGCTGCGCGGCCGCACCCAAGCCAAGTCGGTCGTGACGGCGGTTGCTGAAACCGCCGGTACCGTAGAGACGGTGCATGTGACCAAGGGGGAGCGCGTTGCAGCGGGTGACCTGTTGTGCACGCTCGACCAAGGCACGCGCGCAGCCGCGGTGGCCCAGGCTGAAGCCAGCCTGCTGCAGGCCCAGGCCGGCCTGCAACAGGCGCAAACCGATGTGGAAACCAACGCCAGCCTGCGCGACCGCGGTCTGGCGCCAGCCAATACGGCCTCGCAACTGCAGGTCGCGCTGAGTGGTGCCGAAGCGCAGGTCCGCGCGGCCGAAGCCGGGCTCGACAACGCCAAGGCCGAACTGGCCCGCACCGAAATCAAGGCCAAGGTGGACGGGTTGGTGCAGGACCCGGTCGCTGTCGCCGGCTCGATGCTGGCTGCCGGCGCACCGTGCGCCACCATCATCCAGCTCGATCCCATTGTGTTCACAGGGATGGTGCCCGAGGCTCATATCGGCCTTGCCAAGCTGGGCCTCGAGGCCAGCATCAAGACCGTCACCGGCCAACAGGTCGACGGCAAGGTCACCTATATTGCTTCGCAAGCCGACAACGCCACGCGCGCCTTCCCCGTCGAGATCGAGATTCCGAACAGCGATTTTGCCATCCGTGACGGCGTGACCGCCGAAGCGATCGTCAACATCGGCACCGCACCGGGGCACCTGCTGCCGCAGTCGGTGCTGACCCTGGACGACGAGGGTCTCCTTGGGGTGCGCACGGTTGAAGACGGCAAGGTCGCCTTCCATGCGGTGACCATCGTCAGCGACACCCGCCAGGGCGTCTGGGTGACCGGGCTCCCGCCAATCACCCAGGTGATCACCGTGGGCCAGGAAAACGTGACGTCCGGCCAGGCCGTGAATGCAACCGCAGCCAGCGCCGCGGAGGCAACAGAGTCCGAAACGACTACCGAAACCTCCGCCAGCTAGGACGCTCGCCATGCTCGATTTCATCGAAAAAGTGCTGAGGATGCCCAGGGTCGTCCTGACGATCATGGTCATCATGCTCGGGGCGGGGACGGCGGCCTATCTATCGCTGCCCAAGGAGAGCTTCCCGGCCATCGACGTGCCGTATCTGTACGTCTCAATCAACCAGACGGGCGTGTCGCCCAAGGATGCCGAGAACCTGCTCGCCAAGCCGGCCGAGGAGGAACTTGCCAACCTGCCGAACCTGGTCAACATCAGTTCGACCTCGACCACCGGCCATGCCTCAGTGTTCCTCGAGTTCGACATCAATGCGGACAAGGACCAGGCGCTTCAGGACACCCGCGCGCGCATGGACGCCATCCGGGCCAAGCTGCCGGAGGACGCCAAAGATCCGAGCGTGCACGAAGTCGATCTCGTCGGCATGCCGATCATCTCGGTCGCGGTCTATGGCTCCGCGCCGGAAAAGGAACTGGTGCGCCGGGCCGAGCAGTTGCAGGACCGGCTTGAAGCCATTCCGGAAGTGCGCGAAGCGGTGCTGTCCGGTGCCCGCAAGGAGCAACTCGAAGTCCGCATCGACCTGCTGCGGCTGGAGGCCTACGGGCTTACCGCGGGACAGCTGTTCGACGCACTGGCGCGCAACAACATGGTGGTGCCGGGCGGTACGCTCAACACCGGCAATGGCTCGTTCAACATCGAAGTGCCTGGCCTGATCACCACGGCCGAGGACGTCTACAGCCTGCCGCTGAAGACCGATGGCAACACCGTGGTCACCTTCGGCGACGTGGCAACAATCACCCGTACGCTGGCGGATGCCACCGAATATACGCAAGTGAACGGCTCCCCGGCCCTGATCCTGGGCATTTCCAAGAAGCTCGGCACCAACGTCATCGACGTTTCGGACAAGGTGCGCGCTGCCACGGAAGAGGCCGCCAGGGACTGGCCGAACGGGGTTTCGTACTCGTACTTCCTCGACCAGGCCGACACCACCACGCAACTGTTCCGGTCGCTGGAAGCGGCGGTGCTGACCGCCGTGGCGCTGGTGCTGATCACCAGCGTGGCGACCCTGGGTGTGCGGCCGGCGCTGATGATCGGCCTGTCCATTCCGCTGTCGTTCATGATGGCGTTCCTGGTGGCGCAGACGCTGGGCATGAGCATCAACATGATGGTGATGTTCGGCCTTGTCATCGCCGTGGGCGTGCTGGTGGACGACCCTGTGGTGGTGGTGGAATACGCCGAACGAAAGCTGCAGGAAGGCGTCTCCAAGAAGGAGGCGTTCATCCTTGCGGTGCGCAAGATGTTCGTGCCGGTGGTGGGTGCGACCGCCACGACGCTTGGTGCCTTCGTGCCGCTGCTGTTCTGGCCGGGCATCATCGGCAAGTTCATGAGCTACCTCCCGATCATCGTGATCATCGTCATGGTGGCGTCACTGATCTCCGCGCTGATCTTCATGCCGGTGATCGGTGCGGTCATCGCCTCGACCCATGTGGACGAGAAGGCGAAGGCCAAGGCAGACATCGTGATGTACCCGGACAAGTTCGACACCAAGAAGGTGGGTGGGCTGACCGGGATCTATGTACGCGTTCTTGACGTGCTGCTGCGCTGGCCGATACCGACGCTGATCGTGGGCTTCGGCATTATCGGCGGCATCTTCTACACCTATGCCACCAACCCGACCGGCTCTGAAGCCTTCCCTGCCTCAGAGCCGGAATATGCGACGGTGGCCGTGGTGGGCCGCGGCAACTACTCGCCCGAAGAGATCCGCGACATGCTGATCGAGGTCGAGCAGGAGATCCTGCAGGTCCAGGGCGTGCAGGACGTGATCATGCAGTTCGGCTCGACCGGTGCCTTCGGCTCGACCCCGCCGGACACCATCGGCAACTTCCAGCTGCAGTTGGTGAACTGGAACCACCGCGTGCCGGCAGAGCAGATCTTCGCCGATATCCGCGGACGCGTTGCCAACATTGCCGGCCTCGATGTGCAGGTGCTGGCGGCCGAGAATGGCCCGCCTGCCGGCAAGGACATCAACATCCGCGTGGAGTCCACGAACTACGACGACCTGGTGCCGACCGTCACCGCGATCCGCAACCATCTGGCCAGCTGGCCGGAGACAGTGGACCTCGAGGACGGACGCCCCTCCCCCGGCATCGACTGGCAGATCACCATCGACCGAGTGGAAGCGGCCAAGTACGGGATCGGCGTGCGTGAGCTCGCGCCCTATGTGCAGCTCATCACTTCGGGCGTGAACCTCGGTACCTATCGCGATGCCACCACCGGCGACGAACTCGATATCAAGGTCCGCCTGCCGCAAGAGGAGCGCACCTTCGACGCCCTCGACTCGATGCGGATCGCCACCACACAGGGCATGATCCCGGTGGCCAACTTCATTGATCGGACGCCGGTGCCGAAAGTGGCCAATATCGAGCGCCGCAATCAGGTCTATGTGATGGCCGTGGCTGCCGGGCTGACGGGACTGCCGGAAGGTGTCTACGCTGCCGACAAGGTGCGCGAGTTGCAGGCCTGGATCGGGGAACAGTCGTTCCCGGAGACGATCAACGTCGCCTTCACTGGTGCCGAGGAGCAGATGGGCGATGCCAATGCCTTCATCGTGCAGGCCTTCGGCATGGCGATGTTCCTGATCTTCTTCATCCTGCTGCTCGAGTACAACAGCTTCTACCAGGTGCTGGTAACGCTTACGACGGTGATCATGAGCGTGGCGGGCGTGCTGCTCGGCATGCTGCTGACCGGCATGAGCTTCTCGGCGATCATGACCGGCCTCGGCATCGTGGCGCTGGCGGGCATCGTGGTGAAGAACGGCATCGTGCTGAGCGACACCTACAATGACTACAACCGCCACCACGGGGTGGAGCCGATCAAGTCGCTGCTGCTGACCGCCGCACAGCGAGTGCGGCCGGTGCTGCTCACCGCATTCCTGACCGCGTTGGGCGTGATCCCAATGTGGGCGAATGTGGAGTTCGACTTCATCCGCCGCGAGATCGTGATCGGTGGCCTCGCCGGATCGTGGTTCATCCACCTGTCGGCGGCGCTGGTGTCGGGCCTGTTCTTCTCGACGGCGCTGACCCTGGTGATGGTGCCGGTGATGATCACCGCCCCGAGCGTGGTGTTGGGACAGATCAAGGGCATCGGCTCGGCCTTCGCCCGCCTCGGCCGCTGGGTCAGCGGACGCGGTCGCCAGCCTGCCTATGCAACCGCGCCGGCCGGGTTCGACGGCATGGCGGTGGAGATCCCCGCCGATGCGGACGGGTCCAAACGCTACATCGTCAGCAAGGACGTCCCCGGAGGCGAGAACGATCGCGGCGGGCGGCCGGAGGCGGCGGAGTAGGTTTTCGCAGCCGCTGGTGAATGAATGAGCAAGGCCCGCAGCGATGCGGGTCTTGTGGTATTCAGAGAACCTGGAAAGCGTGGAGGCGCCAGTGATCGCCTTCATGCTGGAGGTCGGTAGTCGTTGGACGATGAACCGACAGCGCCCTGCCCCAGAACCCTTGAGCGGCGCGGTTGGCATGCGGCACGCCGAGATGCCACTGGCCCGGGTGCAGAGCCAGCGCCTGTCTCACTGCCGTGCCTCCAACGCCGCGGTGCCGGTATGCCCGTAGTACGAAGAACTCGGCCATGAACCAGCAAGGGTTGGCACCGGTCAGCGGACAGTCGTCGATCACCAAGGCGAAGCCGGCGAGCTCTTCGCCCGCCGTGATCAGATAAGGGAAGCGCCAGAAACGGTCCAAGAACCCGTATTCGAAACGACCATCCGCGCCGACCGGGAATGGCATGAACTCCGTCATGTCATGGAGGTAGAGCTGGATGAGGTTGGCGATGAGCCGCTTTTGATCCGGGGCGGCGGCACGGAGTTCGATCTGTTCCATGGCGAGCGCCTAGTCC
>JAEZFJ010000048.1 GCA_023437755.1 Pseudomonadota bacterium | reverse complement strand
CTCGAGAACAGTGCTGAACGTGCGCCCACCGTCGACGGCCACCATGTCGAACGAACCGTGGTCCTCGCCTGTCGGTGAGCGCTGATCGATACGAAGTCGATCGGGGCCCGTCACGGAGTAGGTGACGATGTTCTCCCAGTCGTCAGCGCACAGCCGCTCGATGCTGCGCGCCAGGCTTTCCCGTGACGAGCGATCGTCCAACTCCCAGTTCCTGACGGTGTTGTTCAGCGTGAACCAGCGGCCAGCGAGGTCGGCGACGATTTCGGATGCGGCCTCGGGGCCGCCCAACTGCTGCAATTCGCCGGTCGCGACGAGCGGAGCGATCCTGTCGATCTGCTCGGCAATACCGTCGGAAGCAGCTCCCGGGATCGACAGCAACGCCAAGGTGCCAGCGGCAAGGGGTAGCGGGTTCAGCATCGACTTCTCCTTAGGTATGCGAAGGCAACGGGTGCTCTCAAGCCCAGAAGGGGTCGAGCACCATCAGCACGTAGGTTATGGTGCCGACAAAGGCTGCGAGGCAGAGCCAGATGAGGGAGTGGAACAGGTTCACCAATGGCCATTTTAGCCAGGCGCTCAGCACCTGCAGAGTGGCGAGGGCGAGATAGCCGGCCGGATAGAGGATGAGCCCATAGAAGCCGAGGCCAAAGATGCCTTCGTCTGGCGTGCCGGCGAAGGCCGACGCGCCCATGATCCAGACCAGCAGCAACGGCATCGAGGCCATGGCGGTCAGCAATGGGGGCAGGGCGAGCAGGAACTGCGTCCACTTGGAATGGCCTTTCCGGTACACGGCCGGAGCAGATCCTCTGGATTGCGGTAATCGCGTTTCGGTCGTCACGACGACTTTCCGATCTGCACGACGGTGAAGTCGCGGCGCAGATAAGCATCGAACAGAGCCTGGAAAATGGGGTTGCGGAGCCCGGCGTCGCTGGTGCCGGCCACTTTCAGAGTTTTGGCGCAGAGGCCATCTGGCGATTGGAAGGTGGCGGTTTCCATGTCGCCCTGCGCCTGGCCTGGCATAGTATCGCTCCAGCGCTGGGCCATCTGTTCGGCAGCGCGCTCTGCGATGGCGCAGTCGGCGTAGGTCAGTGAGATCAGAACCGCCGGCTGCTGGCCCTGCGCATCGGCAATGAAGCCACCGAGATAGACGGGGATGCCCTCCGTTCCGGCCTCCAGCTCGGCTTCGAGCTTCTCGCGCATGGTGTCGAGGTCGAGGCCAATGATGAGCGCGATGTCGGGGTCGGCCGCGCCGAGGCCGAAGACCGGCGAGATCAGCATGGCCTGAACGAGCAGGTCGTTGCCGAGTGCCGCTTCGAGCCCGCCAAGCGCTGCGGTGACCACCGCGCTTTCGGCCATACTTGGCCGTTCCTCGAGCAGTACACCGAACGGCGCCGGTACTGTCGCCTGGATGACTGCATTGCCCTTCGCGGCCGCGAAGGTGGCCGCCCCGACCCGACTGCGCCATGGATCGGCAGGATCCATCTTCGTGGGGTCCATGGCTAACGGCTCACCATTGCCGATCACGCCCTCCGGCGAGACAGGGTCGAACTCGGCGGCGTCGAGAGCCGAGATCAGGGACGCGGCAGCGTCCTCGTTCTCAAGGCCCCAGATGGTGATGGTCTTTGGGGCATCACCGAAGCCGGCGAAATAGCGCACGTCTCCGAGGTCAACAAAGGACTTCTCGTTCCACGCTTCGGCGCCGCGCAATTGCAGCGCATTGTAGGGTGGCAGCGTGCCGCCGATCATCGCCCGCGTCAGCACCGTCGGGTTGAGCCCTTCGGCGCCCGCCAGCGCGTGGAGCGCGGCCACGTCCACGAAGTTGAACTGGACCGCCGCCGGGTTGCTCAGGACCGTTTCCGGCATCTTTGCCATGGCGTCCTCCAGCGTATCCAGGCCCTGCGCAAGGACGGGGAAGCTCGCCGTCAACAACAGGGCAGCGGCGGCAGCAAGGCGCATGATCGGTCTCCTTTTCGGTGATCGTTGTATGTGAGACGCGTGATCTGGGGTTGTTATTGGTTGAGGGTCGTTTATGTGGCCGGAGACTTGGCACTGAGCCCGTTCACCATCCGGCGCATGTGTCCTTCGAAGAGCGCGTAGCCACAGGGCAGAACGCCATGCCTCAGCGCAGCGCGCCGTCGTGAGTGCCCATGAGCGCATCGATCAACCGGTGCGGCACGGTCAGGTCCCACCAGAGGGCATCTGCATCTTCCGCCATGTCGGTGAGCGGCTTGGTGAGGCTGGTCGAGGCGAAGACGAGATGGGGGATAGGCAAGCGCAGGCTGAACCAGCCATGTTCGAAGCGCGCGGTCAGATACGTCTGCGGATGGCGTGCAGCCAGCGCCAGCATGGCCCGGCGAAAATCCGGCGTCAGCAAGGTGCCCACCGAGGCATTCTCGCTGGCGATGGCGTCGAAGACCGCATCGAAATCGGGATCAACCTCAAGTCTTCTCTCCGCGCTGCCCGTCACCTGCCGAAGCAGGTCGTACACCTCGGCGGCAAAGCCTGAGCGCGGCACCAACTGCACGTTTCCAGAAAATGATCGTGGAACTGCTATCTCCACCTGCATGACATGGGTGATCCGCTGTCCGGACTTGCGCTGCCGCCAGATCGTGGACTCGGTCAGGCGATAGTCG
>JAEZFJ010000388.1 GCA_023437755.1 Pseudomonadota bacterium | reverse complement strand
GTCCAGTTGCGGGCCCGGAAGATCACAAGGTCGGCCGCGACGCCCACGGTGATGCTGGCGGTGCGGCCAAAACCGGCAATCGCCGCGGCGTCGGCGCCGACCGCACGAACCCAGTTGAAGGCCGCATCCTGTGGATGATCGAAATGGAGGATCCGTGCGCCTTCGCGCTGCACCTCGAAGGCGTCGAGATCGCCATAGGCGTAGAAAGGATCACGGGTGTTGTCGGAGGCTATGGCGACCGGCACTCCCGCGGCCCTGAGTTCGTTGAGCAGGGTGACGCCACGCCAGCGGGGGGTGCGGACGCCATCGCGACTGTCGCGATCCTGCAGGTAGAGGTTGCACATCGGCAGAGAAACGACTGCTATTCGTGCCCGGTGAACCTTGTCGATGACACGATTTGCAGTTTCTGCGTCCTGAACCGACAGCGAGCAGCAGTGGCCGGCCGTGACCCTGCCCGTGAACCCGGTTTCGAGCACCGCATCGGCGAGGCACTCGAGCGCGTTGGCGGCCGGATCGGGCGACTCGTCGGCGTGCAGGTCGATGTCGAGACCGAACTCGCCTGCCACCTCGATGAGGTTGTGCATGATGGTGGGGTTCTCGGCAGGGACTGCGCTCGAGCCCCCGAGGACCCCACCTGCGGCTTTGGTGCGCTCGGCGATGGCGCGGAGCGTGGGTTTGTCGAGGATGGTGTCAGGACCCATCAGCGCCACCCCCTGGAGTTCGATGCGGCCTGACCAGCGCTCCCGCGTGGTCTCGAATACGTCCCAGGTGATGGTGTGCTGCGGCGGGGCCATGTCGAGGTGCGTGCGTATGGCGGCGGTGCCGTGGGCGTAGGCGCAGCGCAGGGCGAAATCCATCCGCCGCTCGACATCATGTGCTGCCCAGTTCGCTTCGCGATCGGCCAGCACGGCGGTGAGTGCACCAAACCAGGTGCCGTCGGGGTTCTGACGGCGCGGCCAGATGTGACCCTTGTCGAGGTGGGTGTGGATGTCCGCAAAGGTCGGGAGGACGATGCTCCCGTGCAGGTCCACCAAGTGAGGTCCGACCGCGGTTCCGGCCGGCGTGATGGCGGTTACGGCTCCCTCAGCGACGGTTAGATCGACCAAGGCCAGAGCACCCGAACCGGCGTCGCCCATTGCCGCTTCCGCTAGCGCTGCGTTGGCGAGCACATAGTGGCCGTCGGCGGGGATGGCGAACCGCATCCTACTTCTCCCGCCGCAGGGCGCTCTCGTGCCAGCGGTGCAACAGCAGCCAGGAGATGAGAGAGGTGATGGCAAAGATGGTGACGCCGGTCAGCATCAGCAGCACCAGGGCCGCATATAGCCGCGGATAGTTGAGGCGGTAACCGGATTCGAGAAGGCGGAACGCGAGGCCCGACCCCTTGCCTGCGGAGCCGGCGGCAAACTCGGCTACCACGGCAGCGATGAGCGAGAGGCCACCGCCGATCCTTAGCCCTGCCGCGAAGTACGGCAGCGAGGACGGCAGCTTGAGCTGGATCAGCGTTTGCCAGCGTGTTGCACCATAGAGCTCGAACAGGTTGAGCAGGTTGTGGTCGACGCTCTTCAACCCGGCCACCATATTGGAGAGGATCGGGAAGAAGGCGACGACAAAGGCGCAGGTGAGCAGCGCCGATTGCGTGTCGGGCATGTAGATCAGCAAGAGCGGCGCGATGGCGATCATCGGCGTGACCTGCAGGATGACGGCGAAGGGAAACACCGCGAGCTCGATCCAGCGGCTCTGCACCAGGATGATTGCGAGGCCCACACCGCCCACCAGCGCGATCAGCAGGGCGAGAAGGGTGATGCGTATGGTGACCAGCAGGGAGGGCAGCAGGGTCGGCCAGTCCGTGACCAGCGCAGTAGCGACGTCCATCGGTGCCGGCATGATGTAGCGCGGCACCTGGTTGACCACGACGTGCGCCTGCCACAGCGCGATCGCCAGCAGCACCATCGCAACGGGAACGACAACGCTCAACACGCGCTCGCTTACCCTGGTGCGACGCACCGGAGTAATTACGGCACTGTCGGTGCCGGCTTCGGCGGGGTTCGCGACAACCTCGGTCATTGTGCCTTCGCTCCCAGCAAGATCGCTTCCTGAAGAGCGCGGGACACTCGATCCGTCGTGGCGCGGTATTCTTCCGAGGTGCGGTAGTTCTCGTCGCGCACCGTGCCGGTTTCAATCGGGAGATCGGCATGCACCTGCCCGGGACGGGCGCGCATCACAACGATCCGATTGCTGAGGAACGCGCTCTCGAACACGGAATGGGTGACGAAGATCACGGTGATGCCGGTTTCGCGCCATAGCCGCAGCACGTCGTCGTTGAGCTTCTGACGGGTGATCTCATCCAGGGCGGCGAAGGGTTCGTCCATCAGCAGCAGCCTGGGCCGGGTGACGAGCGCACGGGCGATGGAGACCCGCATCTTCATGCCGCCGGAGAGCTCACGGGGATAGGAGCCGGCGAAGTCGGCCAGCCCCACGCTTGCGAGCCCCGCCATCACGGCATCATGGGCCTCGCGCTTGCCCTGCCCGCGCAGCTTCAGCGGCAGATGGACATTTCCGAACACCGTCGCCCAAGGCATCAGCGTCGGCTCCTGGAAGACGAACCCGATGTCGCCCTCTGGTAGACCCTTGGCGTTGACCTGCGAACTCGGCCAGTCGATGCTTCCTGATGAGGGCGACCCAAGCCCTGCAATGATGCGCAGCGCCGTAGACTTGCCGCAGCCCGACGGGCCGAGCAGCGAGATGAATTCTCCCGGCCGCACGTCGAGCGACATACCCTTGAGGGCCAACGTGCCGTTGAAGAACAGCTTGGTCACGTCCCGCATCGAAACCACGGGGCGGCTTGGCTTGGGTAGTGGCACCACGGGCGCCGGGGCGTAGGTTGTGTCGGTCAAGGGAGCGCAGTTCTGGTTGGCCAAGGAACCGGCGCGGCACGAGCTGCGCCGGAGGGACTTCAGTTGGCGAGGTCGGTGCCGAGACCGTGGCACACATATTCGGTGGTATAGGCCTGGGTGACGTCGATGCCGCTCTCGAACACACCGACCTCTACCATGCTTTCGTAGAAGCTTTTCCAGTGCTCGTCGGTCATGCAGCCGATGCCTGCAGTTTCGGCTTCGCCGGAAACGACAATGCCGTACTCCTTCATCTTCTCGATGCCGTAGGCGATCTGGTCGTCGGTCATCTCAGGATTGTCGGCCTTGATTAGGTCGTTGGCGGCAGCGTTGTCGCCGTACAGATAATTGTACCAGCCGATGATCGTGGCTTCGACGAAGCGCCTCGCCACGTCGGGATTCTCTTCGACCCAGGGACGCATGGCCTCGATGGTGGTGGAGTACGGGGTATAGCCCTGATCAGCGATCAGCCAGACATCCGGGGGAAAGCC
>JAEZFJ010000033.1 GCA_023437755.1 Pseudomonadota bacterium | reverse complement strand
AAGATGGAGGCGCGCGCCTCGGGCGTGGCCCAGCGCGATCGTGCCGACGACATCGGGAAAGGACTCCGGGCAAATCAGCGCCCGGACTCGTTGGTGGCGCGCAGCAACGGTCAAAGCAAGCCCCTCGACGGGCAGATCAGCCTGGAACGTTGCAAATGGCCGGCCGGTGTGGATGGAAAGCCACGCGGTGAAGGTGGACCAGTCAGCTTGCGGCGGCGCGGCGCAGGCGGAAACGACGCGGCTGGCCGGCCACCATTTCCGTCCACTTGACCAACTCGAAATTGCCGTCCGGGTTCTCGACGATCGCGGTGCAGCTCTCCACCCAATCGCCGGTGTTGAGATACTGGATACCGAGGCGGTCATGGATGTCGGCGAAATGAATGTGGCCGCAGATGTCGCCGTCGACGCCAGAGACCTTGGCCTCGTGGACCAGCGCCTCCTCGAAGCGCCCGATCACCGAGACGGCGTTCTTGACCTTCTGCTTGGCCCAGGCGCTGAGCGACCAGTACTGCAGCCCCAGGCGCCGGCGCACCCAGTTGATGACGATGTTGATGCGCAGGGCGAGGTTGTAAGCCCAGTCGCCGACATGGGCGAGCCACTTGGCGTGCATGACCACCACGTCGAACTGGTCGCCGTGGATCACCAGATAGGTGCGGCCGCTGGCCGAGGTGTGGATGGTGCGATCCACGAATTCGATCTCGCCAAAATAGGTGCCGAGATACTCGCGCAGGAACTCGTCGTGGTTGCCCGGCAGGTAGATGATGCGGGTTCCCGCGCTGGCCTTGTCGAGCAAAATCTGGGCAAGGACGTTGTACTCCGCCGGCCAATGCCATCCCTTGGCGAGCCGCCAGCCGTCGACGATGTCGCCGACAAGGTAGATTGTCTCCGCATCATGGGCGCGCAGGAACTCGATGAGCTGCTTGGTGCGCACCGGCTTCATGCCGAGATGCACATCCGATAGGAAGAGGGCCCGAACCTGCCGAACCTCGCGGGTTTCCGCCATCAGACTGGTGGTCTCCTAGTCGTTGGGCGCACACAATAGCGACGGCGCGGGGCGGAGGGAACCGCCGGAATGAGAAAGCCGGGGATTCTCCGCCGGCCTCAGTCGATCCGCTGCTTGAGCTTCACAATGCGGTCGTAGCTCTGTTCGATGCGCTCGGCAAACTCGGGGTCCGCTTCAGCTTCGGCGAGCAGGATATCGAGCACCTCCTGCCCCAGGCTCTGCCGGTAGTCCGACGTGTTGGAAAACAGGAGGATGTCCATGCCGGCTTCAACGGCGCCGACAACCGTTTCCTCAAGCGAGAAATGGTCGCGGATCGCGCCCATCTCCAGGTCGTCGCTGATCACCACGCCATCGAAACCGAGGTCACCGCGCAGCACCTCCTCGATCCAGCGATGCGAGAAGGACGAGGGTTCGCCCGGGCTCGCGGCATAGTCGGCGTGAAACAGATGACCGATCATCACCATGTCGGCCTCACCGGCAGCGATCAGCGCCCGATAGGGCTCGAGTTCCACCGGATCCCAGGTCTCGGTGATGTCGACGAATCCCTCGTGGCTGTCGGCGGTGGAGGAGCCGTGGCCGGGGAAATGCTTGAGCGCTGTGACGAGACCTGCCTGGTGGTGGGCACGGATGAAGGCCTCGGCATAGGCGGTGACCGTCTCTGCATCAGTGCCGAAGGCGCGACCATATTTGGCGATCACCTGGTTTTCGGGATTGCGGTCGATGTCGACGACCGGTCCGAAATTGATGGTGAAGCCGAGTTCCGCCACGCCCTCCGCCATGCGGGAATAGAGCGCCCCGGCCTCCTCCGGCGTGTTCTCGGACGCCACCACGACAGCCCGCGGAATCTCGGTAAAGCCGACATCCTCCGTCAGACGCTCGACCGCCCCACCCTCCTGGTCCAGCGTGATCAGCGGCGGCAAATCCGGGCTGGCGGCGCGGAAGGCCTGGTTCATGGCGGCGACATCATCGAGACTGGAGACGTTCACCTTGAGGAACATGACTCCACCGAGCCGGCCGGCGGCGATGTCCTCCCGCAATGCCTCCACGGACTCCTCGCCCGCGCTCTTGCCCTGAAAGCCCACCACGATCATCTGCCCCGCCATCTGCTCGAGCGTTGCGGCCGAAGCGACCGTAGGGGCGACCATGGCGAGGCCCAGGAGCAGACAGACAGTGGATATGCGCACAGTGATTCTCCGGAACACCAGGAGACATTGAGCGTGATTTTATGGGCCACACAATGGCCGAGCCAAAACCTGACCGTGGTTTGTGCCCTCTTATCGGGGCCAGATTCTCCGCAGAGGGCGGAAACTACGACCATTGCGGCAAAAAGTGATCAGCGAGCGCTGTCACCCCACCCATTCAGGGGGTGCGCCGGGCTGCAAAAGCTGACAATATGCTGACGGGCGACTTGGAGCGCGGACTGTCTTCAACCTTCGGTCCGTCGGCTAGCCGCCAGATTGGCGGGCGGAGGATAAGGGCCTCCGCCCGTTTTCTTAGCGCTTAGCGGTTCTGGCGATTCTCGATCAGGTCGTCCACCACTGCCGGATCTGCGAGAGTCGAGGTATCGCCAAGCGAACCGAAGTCGTTCTCGGCAACCTTGCGCAGGATGCGGCGCATGATCTTGCCAGACCGGGTCTTCGGCAGGCCGGGAGCCCACTGGATCAGGTCAGGCGTGGCAATGGGGCCGATTTCCTTGCGCACCCACGCCTTGAGCTCGCCGATCAGTTCGTCCGAGCTCTGTTCACCGGCCATCAGCGTAACATAGCAGTAGATGCCCTGCCCCTTGACGCTGTGCGGGTATCCCACCACCGCGGCTTCCGAAACCTTGGGATGAGCGACCAGCGCGCTTTCCACCTCAGCGGTGCCCAGCCGGTGCCCGGAAACGTTGAGCACGTCATCCACTCGACCAGTGATCCAATAGTAGCCGTCTTCAT
Organism: Pseudomonadota bacterium; assembly: GCA_023437755.1. Taxonomy (GTDB): domain Bacteria; phylum Pseudomonadota; class Alphaproteobacteria; order Rhizobiales; family Devosiaceae; genus Devosia. Next base: position 1,898 of record JAEZFJ010000033.1, on the reverse strand, counting down.
CGCGGCGGCAGCCATCGCCGGTGAAGTAGTAGCCCTTGTACTGGCTGAAATAGGTGTCGATGAAGCGCTGGTGGTCGCCATAGACGGTGCGCATCTGCCCCGGCCAGCTATCCTTGATGGCAAGGACGCCCTCCGCCTTGGTTTGCTCCTGCATCTTACCTTCGGGCGACAGGACCACCGGCTGCACGCCATAGAACGGCATGGTCGCCGACCCGGGCTTGGTCGGGATCGCGCCGGGGAACGGGGCGATCATGTGCCCGCCGGTTTCGGTCTGCCACCAGGCATCGACAACCTCGCAGCGCCCTTTGCCCACATGCTCGTGGTACCACAGCCAGGCTTCAGGGTTGATGGGCTCGCCGACGGTGCCGAGCAGGCGCAGCGACGACATCTCGTACTTGTCGGCCCATTCGGATCCCGCACCCATCAGCGCGCGGATGGCAGTGGGGGCGGTGTGGAAGATGTTGACCTTGTGCCGCTCCACAACCTGCCAGAAACGGCCGCAGTCCGGCCAGGAGGGAATTCCTTCGAACATGACCGAAGTGGCGCCGTTGGCGAGCGGACCATAGACGATGTAGCTGTGGCCGGTGACCCAACCCACGTCGGCCGTGCACCAGAAGATCTCGCCTCGCTTGTAGTCGAAGCTCAATTCGTGGGTCAGCGAGGTGTAGGTGAGATAGCCACCCTGGGTGTGCAGCACGCCCTTGGGCTTGCCGGTCGAGCCCGAGGTATAGAGGATGAACAGCGGATCTTCCGCATTCATCGGCTCGGGATCGTTGAACGGTTCGACGCCCGCGGCGGCCTCGTGCCACCAGATGTCGCGCGAGCCCTTCATGGCGACGTTGGCGCCGGTGTTGTGGACCACGAGCACCTTCTGCACGCCAGGGCAGTCCTGCAGGGCCTTGTCGACATTGGCCTTGAGCGGCACAGACTTGCCGCCGCGACGGCCCTCATCGGCGGTGATCACCACCGCCGAATCGCAATCGTTGATGCGGCCGGCGAGCGCGTCGGGCGAAAATCCGCCGAACACCACCGAGTGCACCGCACCGATGCGGGCGCAGGCCAGCATGGCATAGGCGGCCTGTGGAATCATCGGGAGGTAGATGGTGACCCGGTCACCCTTCTTGACACCGAGCGACTTCAGGACGTTGGCACAGCGGCAAACCTTCTCGTGCAGCGTGCGGTAGGTGATGTATTCTGCCTCATCCTCCGGATTGTCCGGTTCCCAGATGATGGCGACGTCATCCCCGTGCTCGGCGAGATGCCGGTCGATGCAGTTATAGGCGACGTTGAGCACCCCGTCCTCGAACCACTTGATCGCCACGTCCGGGTACTGAAAGCTCGTGTTCTTGATCACCGTGGGGAACTTGACCCAGTCGAGGCGCTGGGCCTGCTCGGCCCAGAACCCATCGGGGTCGGTTACGGAGCGCTGATACTGCTCCTCGTAACGCTCCTTCGTGGTGTGGGTGCGCGCGATGGCAGCCGCGCTTGGCTGGAATATGAGCTGGTCGCTCATCTCGTCCTCCCTACCTCTCCCACCCCTGTTCTACTGACCACCTCCCCGGGGAGCAAGGGCTGCTTCTGTCGCATAGGGACGACCCTGTGGAGCCACCAATTAACTGCGGTTCAAGCGGATGCTTCGGAAACGCGGCCAGGGTTGCTAAGCTGAGCAACCAATGGGAGCCGGCGATGAGCGATGTAGCCGTGGCAGTTGCGGAGACTAGGACGTCGGCTAGGCCGGCCTTTGTCTTCCGGCCCGCGCGGATCAAGGAACTCAAGCTTGTTCACCAGCGGCTGATGGAAGCCATCGACACCTCGCCCTTCTACTCGCAGGAGTTCAAGGCTTACGAGCAGGCGCGGCTCAGCCCGGAATACCTGCTGGCGCTCCATGACGCTGATCC
>JAEZFJ010000469.1 GCA_023437755.1 Pseudomonadota bacterium | reverse complement strand
GCCCCCAGCCGCGCCACTTCCCCAACGACCCGCTCCAGCCGCGCCGCGGCCGGGTCGGGGCTATCGGACAGGTCGGGATAGTAGTTGGCAATGGCATACTCCACCAGCCGCCGGAGATTGTCGGTGTCCTCGAGATAGGCCAGCTGCTGGAAGGTGCCGATGCGGATATGGCTATGGCTCAGCCGGACCAGCACCGCCGAGCGGGTGGGGGAGGGTTCGTCACCGCGATGGAGCGCTTCGCCGGTCTCGACTAGCGAGAAGCTCTTCGAGGTATAGACCCCGAGCGCTTCCAGCATCTCGGTCGCCAGCACCTCGCGCACCCCACCCTTCAGCGTCAGCCGCCCGTCACCCCCACGCGACCAGGGCGTGCGCCCGGACCCCTTGGTGCCGAAGTCGAGCAGCCGTCCGTCAACCGGATCGATGCATTGGCCGAACAGGAAGCCGCGTCCATCGCCGAGTTCGGGATTGTAGCTGCGGAACTGGTGCCCATGGTAGCGCAGCGCCAGCGGCTGCTCCAACGAGCCCGGCAGAGGCTCGAACCGCCCGAAATGGCGCACCCACTCTTGGTCGGTCAGGTCGCCCAGCCCCAGCCGCTTGGCCCAGCGCTGATCGCGGTGTCTCAGGATGGTCTGGGGAAAATCCGCCGCCCGCACCGGATCGTAGAAGTCGGGGCCCAGCGCCTCGTGCTGGCGGGCAGGCTGGAACGCGGTCATGAGCGGCTCCTCGGCAGGTACATCGGCCCAACGCCTTGGCGCCTGCCCTGGTTCTGGCCCGCAACCCCGGCTTGCAGGCTCGTGTCTTTCGATTGCTGCCGATTCGGCCTATATGATCGGCGATGATCTCGTTGACCGATACCCTCAGCCTCAATCCTTTCGACGCCGTCATTTTCGACATGGACGGCACGCTGCTCGATACCGAATCCGTCTTCCGCACCATCGTCTTCGACGTCTGCACCGAACTCGGCTTCGAGATGACCGACGACGTTCACCGCGGCATGGTCGGCTCCAGTCACGAGCACACACGCCAACTGCTGGTCGAATCCTATGGGGTCACCTTCCCCTACACCATCTTCGACGAGCGCTGCCGCGTGATCATGCGCGAGCGCTCCCACGGCGGCGTGCCGCTGAAGCCCGGCGCCCGCGAATTTGTCACCGCCCTGCGCGACAACAACGTTCCCACCGCCGTTGCCACCAGTTCCCGCAACCCGCACGCCCAGCACCATCTCGGCGCCGCTGGATTGCTGGATCTGTTCGACACCATTGTTACCCGCGATGACGTCCGCAATCCCAAGCCTCACCCGGAGCCCTATCTGACGGCTGCCGGGCGCCTCGGCATCGAGCCGACCCGCTGCCTCGCTCTGGAGGACAGCCACGCCGGTGTTCGCGCCGCCCATGCTGCCGGCATGCAGACCATCATGGTTCCCGATCTGGTTCATCCAAGCGAGGAAATCCGCCAGCTTGGCATCGCTGTGCTCGAGAGCCTCGAACACGTCCATATGGCGGCATTTCCGAAGCGCTGAACTGGACCCGGGAAGCTTCGGCTACCGACGCATCTGCAGCCTGGTGCGCTGCACGCCCTTCTCGTCGAAATTCTCCGGCGCCAGCCATCGCTCGAACTCCGTCCGAATGGCCGCCCACTCACTGTCGATGATCGAGAACCACGCCGTATCGCGGCTTTCACCCTTGACGATCCGGTCCTGCCGGAACACGCCCTCATAGGTGAAGCCGAAGCGGCGCGCCGCCGCCTTGGACGGTTCGTTGCGATCGTTGCACTTCCATTCGAAGCGCCGGTACCTGAGGTCGTCGAAGGCGTGCCGCGCGAACAGGAAGAAGGCTTCCGTCGCCAGCGGCGTCCGGGCCATCGCCGGTCCCCAGTAGACGCCACCGATTTCGATGGAGGCATGTTCGGGGAAGATGCGCATCCACCCCTGCCGGCCGACCGCACGACCGCTGCGCTTGTCGATCACCGCGACGAACCGGTCGGGACCGGCATTCATCCGCTCCACAAAGCTCTCCGCCTCCGCCAGCGTGGTCGGTGCCTCCTCGAACAGCCAGCGGTAGCGCTCCGGCACCCCGTCGCCCTGGGACGCCGCCAACAGGTCCGCGGCGTGGCGAAGCTCCAGCGGTTCGAGCCGGACGAGCCGGCCTTCGAGCACCAGGCGCTGCGGTGCAGCCAGAGCTGGCGAAACGGTCATTTCTCACCTTCGAAGATTGCGTCGAGTCCGACGCGGTAGTTCGGATACAGCATCTCGAGTCCCAGCGCCTGCTTGATCGCCTTGTTCGAGACCCGCTTGTTGTCGGCGTAAAAGCTGCGCTGCATCGGCGTGAACTCGGCCGTCTCGTAGGGGATTTCCGGTGGCGGCTCGATCCCTATCAGCCCCGCAGCATAGCTCACCAGATCCTGCGGCGGCGCCGGTTCGTCATCGGCGAGGTTGAAGGTGCCGTCCAGCCGCTGCTCCGCCGCCAGCGCCGTCACCCGACCGATATCGGCGACATGGATACGGTTGAACACCTGGCCCGGCTTCACCACCCGGCGGGCTGTGCCGTCCCGCAGTTTGTCGAAGGTCGACCGCCCCGGCCCATAGATGCCGGCAAGCCTGAGGATGGCGAGCGGCACGCCGCGCGCTTTGGCATAGTCCCGCCACGCCTGCTCCGCGGCCACCCTGCGGTCGCTGCGGGCATTGCGCGGCACCAGCGGCGCTGTCTCGTCGATCCAGTTGCCGCCGAAGTCGCCATACACTCCGACGGTGCTGTAGTAGCAGAGCCATTCGAGCGGCGCCGCGTCGAGGTCGGCGCGGTGGTGCACAAGCGCCGGATCGCCCGCCTCGCCGGGCGGGATGGAGAGCACCACATGCGTCGCC
>JAEZFJ010000467.1 GCA_023437755.1 Pseudomonadota bacterium | reverse complement strand
CTATTAGCCACTGTTGCTGCCGTCATTACAGGCACCGTATGTTTTGGTCAGGCGGTCATGAGGTGTGGCAGCGTGGAAGAGCCCAGACCTGAGATCGAAGCATTGATCGAAAGTGCCTTGCCAGCGGCATTGTGAAGAGTCTCGTCTCGGATGAGACGTCGATCAGCATCCAGATGATCCCGAACCCTGCGCGTGATGAGGCTATCCTGTTACACGAAGTACCGGAGAATTCTCGTGCGGAATTGGTCTTTATGGATGCGGTGGGCAGGCCGGTGCAGAAGTTCGCCGTGCAAGGAGGCGTGGGAAAAACCACATTCTCCGTATCTTCCCTTGCCAATGGCTACTACCGCTTCATGCTGATCGATGAGAAAGGCGTGATCGGTCAAGGCCAGCTGACGATCATGCGTTAAATGACTAAGGCTTTGATGAGGCTGACAATGCTGCCGGTGCTATTTAGCATCGGCAGCACTATTGCCCTTTCTCAAGGCTTGAACAACTGGTGGCTGACTGGCTATTACAGCAATACAGAACCCCTTTTTGGTGGTGCGGCTATTCAATTTTCGGGTCTGGAGGTGCCATATGTGGTTGCTCATCAACGAGAGATGAATTTGTCCACGACAGTCGCTAATATTTCGGATGAGAATGGTGAATTGTTATTCTATACGAATGGAGTTTTTATCGCCGACCGTAATGATTCTCCAATGCCTAATGGAAATGATTTGAATCCAAGTTTTTACACTAACAGCGAAGGCTTATGGGGCTTAAGCATTCCTCAAGCAGATCTTGTATTGCCAGCTTCTACCGTTGACAGTTTGTTTTTTTTGATTCATTGTACCGCTGATTCGATCACTTCAGCTGGTTTATACTATACCCGTTATCTATATCGGACAACGGTCAATAAAACCTTGAATAGTGGCGATGGCGATGTCCTGCTGAAGAACGAAGTACTTTATGAAGGGGCTTTAGAGCCTGGCGGTAATACTTTGGTGCGCCATGCCAATGGCCGGGATTGGTGGGTTATGACACATGGGTCGGCCAATGATGAGTTCGTAAGTTTTCTGATCACACCTGATAGTGTAATGGGTCCTTACTATCAACAGATCGGTGTACAACGTGGAGGATATGGTCCAATGGGGATCTTTTCACCTGACGGTACCCGATTCGCCTATGTTGATGGGAATTATGGTTTGGACCTTTTCAGTTTTGATCGTTGTACGGGGTTGTTGAGCGATCATGTGCATATTCCTCTCGCTGGATCAGTTGGATCTCGAGGCAATGCTTTTTCCCCCAACGGCGAGGTACTTTATGTCACCGAGGGTGAAAAAGTCTACCAGTACGACCTAACGGCATCCAACATCGCGGCCAGCCGGATCACAGTGGCGGAATGGGACGGATTCTATGATACCCATCCTGCATTCTCAACCTTGTTTTGGATCGCCCGGCTCGCCCCTGATGGCAAGATCTATATCAGTACGGGCAATGGGACCCGGTATCTGCATGTGATCCACCAGCCTGATGTACTTGGAATGGGTTGCAATGTCGAGCAAAGGGGTGTTGAACTACCTACGTACAATGCGAACTCCATCCCCTACCACCCGAACTATTGGCTAGGTCCTATTGATGGTAGTCCCTGCGATTCACTGGGTATCTCGGTCGGACTTCCGGACAGGGTTATTTCGTTGAACGCGTCGGTATATCCCAACCCTTCAACGGGCGGCTTCACACTTGGATATTCCGCCCAGGCAGAGGCCGGTGAACTGGAAGTTCTGGACATGGCCGGCCGTGTGATCCATCGCCAGCGGCTGGCTCCATGGAGTACCGTAAAAAAAGTAGAATTACCGGGCGTACCTGCGGGCATGTACCACTGCAGGCTGCGCTGGCAGGACCGGACCGCCACGACCCGGCTGGTGATCGAAAGCCAGTGAGATGAGGATACTATTGGTCATACTTCTGCTTTCACCTGCCGCCCTGCGGGCACAGGAGCTGGCGCAACACCCGCCGCCCGCCAATGAATACACGCTGCATTTGCTTATGGCTCAACGCCCGGCAGAGATGGCTCCGGAACAGTGGAAGCTCATCGTAGGCAACCCGGCCAATGCTACGCTTTTCCCGATCCGCCTGACACAGTCGATGCTCGATACGCTGGATACGGAAAAGTTGGATAAGCGGTGGCAGTATGTGATGGAACGCTGATCAGATGATCAGAAAATGAGATGATCAGATGATCGATCCTTGGATGTCAAAGTTCCGGCATGATCCGCTTCATGAACTTATCGAAGAGCGGCACAGTGAAGGCCGTGTCGCCGTGGGTGGGACTATAGATCATTCATTTGGGGATCAGGCTGCTTTGGCCGGATGGGGGGCATGGCGCTTTATAAAGAGTTTAGCGATCTTATCTAAAAAAGCTAAACCCTGGTAAACTTCTTATAGATGGACTGTCGGCACATCAGCCCTTGGTCACCAAAGCCACAGCCGCGCTGGCCGATAACCGCTTGACAGCAATATGTCCATCAAAGTCGGGATCACGGCTTACCACACCAGTTAAAGGACCGGTCGCTGCTACCGCGAAATATTGGGCCCCATCCTCAATGTCGGTGAAACTGCTCGCGGTACTCTGAAGAAAATGTTCGGCCGTCACGGGTACGACCTCCAGACAAGCAAGCAGATCGGCTGTGATATGCCGGGCCATTTGCAGACGTTTTCCTTTTTTATCAGCCCCGCTCCGCTGTAGGTGATAAAGGACGATGCCAATGC
>JAEZFJ010000449.1 GCA_023437755.1 Pseudomonadota bacterium | reverse complement strand
GTCCTCTATCATGGCGAAGACCACCACCTGGCTGTCCTGCTGCTCCATATGCTGCACCGAACCCACCCGCCCCCAATTGCTGGCGCGGGAGACCCCGCCAAAACCGCGCTCTCCTCCGCCATAGCGGCTGGCGCGGGCAATCGCTTCCGCCTTCTCCACCGAAGCGACATGGGGAACCATGATGCCCATCGCGCCGGAATCGAGCGCCGACAATACGTGGGACGGCGTGAACTCCGGGATGCGTACCACCGGTGCGAGGTTTGCTGCACGCGCGGCAAGGATCATCAGATCGGTGATCCCGCGATCCAGCGCCGCATGCTCCTGGTCGATGATGATGAAATCGTAGCCAAGCTCGCCCAGCATCTCGATGACCTGGGTGGTCGGCAGCTTCACGAACGTGCCGATCAGGCGCTCCCGGCGCAGCAGTCGCTCGCGGAAGGTGGAAAAGTGCTGGCGCGTCTCGGTCATGGCGTCTCCCTCTCCGGCTCCTTCTAGAACGGGCACCGGACACTACCGACCCGCAACGGGTCATGTTTCTCCAGACGAAACGGCGATTGCCGTTCCCTCTCGCGAAACGGCGCTGCAATCGAGTTGCCGACGCGAAGTTCGGGTGGGACCTACCAGTCATCATCATTGCGACAGTGCCTGGAGCCCAACTTGGCCGACCCGACGATCCTCACCTGTGCCGTTACCGGCAACATCACCACGGTCGATCAGACACCCCACCTGCCGGTCACGCCGGAACAGATCGCCCGCGAATGTCTCGAGGCAGTGCGCGCCGGAGCCTCGATCGTCCACATCCATGTGCGCTATCCCGATGGCCGTCCAAGCATGGAGCTGGCCCACTACCGGGAAGTGGTGGAGCGCCTGCGGGCGGCTGAGGAAGACGTGGTCATCAACCTGACCACCGGCCCCGGCCAGCGCTTCATCCCCAGTGAAGACGACCCCAGCGTCGCCGCGCCTGGCACGACGCTAATCCGTCCGGAGCCGCGCGTGGCCCATGTCGAGCGATTGCGGCCAGAGCTTTGCAGCCTCGACTTCAACACCATGTATTCGGGCAATTCCGTCGTTATCAATACGCCGGCCAATGTCGAGATCATGGCCGAGCGCATCCAGGCCGCTGGCGTGCGCCCCGAACTGGAAGTGTTCGACAGCGGCGACATCCAGCTCGCCAACCACATGATGCAGCAGGGCAAGCTCGCCGCTCCCGCCTTCTTCCAGATCGTGCTCGGTATCCGCTACGGCGCCATCGCAACACCCGAGACGCTGGCCTATCTCAAGAGCCTGCTTCCCGCCGGTACGCACTGGAGCGCCTTCGGGGTGAGCCGCTGGGAATTCCCGATGCTGGCACAAAGCTGGCTGCTCGGCGGACACGTTCGCGTCGGGCTCGAGGACAACATCTATCTCGAAAAGGGCGTGCTCGCCCAAGGCAACCGGCCGCTGGTCGAGAAAGCGGTCCGCCTCGTGCGCGAGCTCGGCGGCCGCATCGCCTCCCCGGGCGAAGCGCGCGAGATCCTCGGCCTCAAGACGCAGGCGCCACCTCCGGCCTGACCTCGCAATCCAAGGAGACCGCCATGTACAATTCGAGCGACCCACGCTCCACCCTCGCCGCACCGCAGCAGAAGAGCAGCGTCCGAACCCATGAGAGCTTCTTCGGCTCGCAGTTGGAGCTGTTCTACGGCACTCCGCCACAGGTCAGCGATGGCAATGGCGACACCTGGATCGCCCGCGCGCAGAACCTCGTCGTCGCCTACAGCACCGCCCGCGAGGGCGGCGTGTTCGAACGGACGGCGCAGCCGGACGAATATGCGGTGATCATTCCCGATCGCGAGACGCAGATTGAGATCACCACCGAGCACGGTACCGAGATAGTCCCCGGCTACAGCGTCGCCTTCGTGCCGCCGGGCCGCAGCTCCATCCGCATGCTGACCGCCGGCACCATCATCCGGCTGGTGACCTGCAAATCCACCGATCTGGCGGAGGCCGCCTCCAATGCCGAGGCATTCCGCGGCGAACATCCAAACGTGCCCGCGTTCGAGCCGTGGCCCGAACCTGCCGGCGGACTCCGGCTCAAGTGGTACACGCTGGACGTGCCCGAGGACCCCTCGCGGTTCGGGCGCATCTACCGCTGCACCACCATGATGGTAAACTACCTGACGCCCCGCAACGGCCCCCGGGCCCGCGACAATGTCTCACCGCACCACCACGACGATTTCGAGCAGGTGTCGCTGGCGCTGACCGGCGCCTTCACCCACCATCTGCGCTGGCCGTGGACCACCAACATGAACGTGTGGCGCGAGGACGAGCACCTTTATTGCGAGTCCCCGTCGATCTGCGTGATTCCGCCGCCGTCGATCCACACCACCACGGCGGAAGGCGACGGCGTAAACCAACTCGTCGACCTGTTCTCGCCGCCGCGTCTCGATTTCTCGCTGAAGCCGGGCTGGGTGCTGAACGCCGACGACTACCCGATGCCCAGCATCTAGACTGAGCGCTCGCTCGGCGCCGGGACGCTGGTGCCGAGTTCCTCGTCCACCACCAGCACGACCTTGCCGATTTGCCGGTTGGCGTCGAGGATTTCGTGCGCCTCTCGAACCGCTTCGAACGGCAGCGCCGCGTAGATGCGGGTCTTGATCCGGCCATTCTCCAGCAGCGGCCACACTCGCTCGACCAGTTCCCGAGCCAGCCGGCTCTTGTAGGCGCTGGACCGCGGCCGCAAGGTGGACCCGGCGACCACGAGGTGCCGGCGCACGAGCTGGCGGATATTCACCTCTGCGGTCTCGCCCTGGTGGCTGGCGATGAACACCAGCCGCCCGCCACGCTTCAGCAGGTCCAGATGAACTTGCGTATTCGGCCCGGCCTGCCCGTCGAGGATGACATCCGCCCCCTCACCATTGGTGAGGGTACGCAATTGCTGGTGCCAGTCGCCGCGATAGTCGAGCGCCACCGCTGCACCAGCCTCGACGCACACCTGCCGCTTCTCGTTGCTGCCGGCGGTGGCGAACACGGTCGCGTCGCAGATGTGGCGGGCGATTTGCGTGGCTGCGAGGCCGACCCCGCTCGAGCCGCCCTGCACCAGCAGGGTTTCGCCGGCCTGCAGTTGCCCCAACCAGACGATGTTGCTCCAGGCGGTGCAGAACACTTCCGGCAAGGATGCGGCTTCGATGAAGGTGAGATCATGCGGGATCGGCATGCACTGGCCCGCCGGGACAAGGGTGAACTCGGCGTAGCCGCCGCCGTTCACCAATGCACAGACCGTGTCACCGGGCGTGAGCCCACCCACGTCTGTCCCCACCGCCTCCACCACCCCGGCAACATCGAGCCCGAGGATCGGCGAGGCGTCTGGAGGTGGCGGATAAAGCCCACGCCGCTGCTGCACGTCCGGCCGGTTCACGCCGGCGGCCACAACCCGAACCAGCACTTCTCCCGGCCCGGGAAGCGGACGCGGCGCTTCGCCGACCCTGAGCACTTCAGGGCCGCCGAAGCCATCCGTGGCGATTATGCGCACGTCAGGCGGCCAGACCCACGAGCTTGGCCGGGTTGTGCGAAACCATGGTGCGAACGTCGTCCTCGCTGAAGCCGAGCGCGAGGCACAGCTTGATCGCCTGCCGCATGCCTTCCACCGGTGTGGGGTTGTCTACCTGTCCGAGATCGGAGCCGATCGAAGACGCGGCGACGCCAGCAGCCTCGATATGCTCCTTCAGCTCCTGGGGCGAATAAACGTTGAAGCGGGAATCCACATACATCGCCGCCGAGCATTCCACGATCACACCCAGATTGGCAAAGTCGCGAATGTCCTCATAGGTGAAGTGCAGGCCGTACATCGGGTGATTGACCAGCAGCCGCTTGACGCCGCGCTTCTTGGCCTCTTCGAAGAGCTTCCAGATTTCCCAGACATGCAAATGGCCCGAAGACAGGATCGCGTTGAACTCTGCAATCGAATCCAGAATCTGCTTCACCTCGTCGAGGAGTTCGCCATAGGCGTCTACGACGGTGATGCCGGGCGACGGCTTCAACTGGACGTTGGACGCCAAGCGCGACTTTCGGTGCGAACTACGGATGTGGTTCGCCGACTGCGCCGTGGGCATCCATATCAGCTTCGCACCCTGCTTGAGCTGCGCGTCGACCACGAAGGGATTGAGACCGCCGGTGCTGTTGTTAAGCACCAGGCCGCCGAACATCGCCACGTTCAGATGACCTAGCACGCGGTCCATGATCAGAATGAACGGCGCGACCGAATAGTGATGATCCTTGAACATGATGCCGCGCATGCCGGCCGCTGCCGCCTGTTCGACGGCCTCGAAATGGTCGACCTGGCGCGCCATTGTGGAT
>JAEZFJ010000418.1 GCA_023437755.1 Pseudomonadota bacterium | reverse complement strand
GCTCCTCGCGCACCGGCACCTTATCGAGGTCAAGCAGGATGCCGAGGTCGCCCTTGGCGCCCATCTCCACGGCCGAGCAGGTGAGGCCGGCGGCCCCCATGTCCTGGATGGCGATGACCGCACCGGTCGCCATCAGTTCGAGGCAGGCCTCGAGCAGGCGCTTCTCGGTGAAGGGATCCCCGACCTGCACGGTCGGACGCTTTTCCTCGATGTCGTCGCCGAACTCGGCCGAGGCCATGGTGGCGCCGCCGACGCCGTCACGGCCGGTCTTGGCGCCGAGATAGACCACGGGCAGGCCGACGCCCTTGGCCTCGGAATAGAAGATCTTGTCGGCATCAGCGAGACCCGCCGCGAACGCGTTGACGAGGATATTGCCGTTGTAGCGCTCGTCGAACTCGACCTCACCGCCCACGGTCGGCACGCCAAAGGAGTTGCCGTAGCCGCCTACACCGGCAACGACGCCGGCAACCAGATGCCGGGTCTTTTCGTGATCGGGGGCCCCGAAGCGCAGGGCGTTCATGGCGGCAACCGGCCGCGCACCCATGGTGAACACGTCGCGCAGGATGCCGCCCACACCGGTCGCAGCGCCCTGGTAGGGCTCGATGTAGCTCGGGTGGTTGTGCGACTCCATCTTGAACACGACGGCCTGACCATCGCCGATGTCCACAACGCCGGCGTTCTCGCCAGGTCCCTGGATCACCCGCGGCCCGGTGGTCGGCAGCGTCTTCAGCCACTTCTTCGAGCTCTTGTAGGAGCAATGCTCGTTCCACATCGCTGAGAAGATGCCGAGCTCGGTGTAGGTCGGCGCGTTGCGGCCGCCCAGCAGGCTGACGATCTTGTCGTACTCTTCCGGCGTGAGGCCATGGTCGGCGACGAGCTCGGGTGTGATGGCGATGTCGTTGTCGAAGGTCATTCCGGATCCGGTCGGAAGAGGGGAGATCAGGCGGCGACGCCGAGAGCGGCGGCGAACAGGGCCCGCCCGTCGCTGCCGCCATGCGCGGCCTCGATCAGGTTCTCGGGATGCGGCATCAGGCCGAGCACGTTGCCCTTGTCGTTCAGAATGCCGGCTATGTATTTGATCGAGCGGTTTGGGTTGGTGCCCTCGGCTTAGCGGAAGGCCACGCGACCCTCGCCCTCGAGGCGTGCCAGCGTCTCTGCATCGGCGAAGTAGTTGCCGTCGTGGTGGGCCACCGGGCAGCGGATGATCTGGCCCTGGGTGTAGCCGCGGGTGAAGGCGGTGTCGGCGTTGGTCACCTCGAGCCTGACCTCGCGGCAGACGAACTTCAGCGAGGTGTTCCGCATCAGTGCACCCGGCAGCAAACCAGCTTCGATCAGGATCTGGAAGCCGTTGCAGACGCCGAGAACCCTTACGCCGGCCGCAGCCCGCTCGCGCACCTTGTCCATGATCGGCGAGCGCGCCGCGATGGCGCCGCAGCGCAGGTAATCGCCATAGGAGAAGCCACCGGGAATGACGATCAGGTCAGCCTCGGGAATGTCCGTGTCCTGGTGCCAGACGGTCGCCGGAGCGGTGCCGGAAATCTGGGTCAGCGCCGCGATCATGTCGCGGTCGCGATTGAGGCCGGGAAAGACGATGACAGCCGACTTCATCGTGGGTCCTCGCAATGTCAGGGATGCGCGGGGTCCTTGTGGTGAGTCTTGGCCGAAAAGGCAAGGGCGACCGCGCTGCGATCGCCCACACTTGCGCGCGTTATTCCGCCGCGGCGACGGCGGCTGCCGGCGGGGCGGTTCGTCGCGTACCCGGCAGGTGTGCCCAGTCGGGCCGTTCGAACAGCCAGCGGCCGAAACCGGTTTTCTCGGTCAGCCACCAGAGCACCAGCGGCGCGACGATGGCCACGGCCATGGTGACGACGCTCAGAACATTCGGCTCCTCGATCCCGAGCCGCAGCAGGATCAGCCGCGCCACGCCCATGGGCAGGACGAAGGCGACATAGACTACCAGCGATTTCGTCCCCATCCAGCGCAGCCACTCCATCCAGGGCAGGCGAACCAGCAGGGCCGAGACGAGGCAAAGGGCTGCTGCGCCGGCAAGCGCCAGCAGCAGGTGCACGCCGGGCAGGGCGGCATAGCCCATCTGGATGTGCACCGGGTCGAGGCGGAAGCCAGGCGAGAACACCAGTGCCGCGTTCACCAAGGCCCACACGGCAAGCACCCCAAGCGCCGGCAGGACATGGCGGCTGCCCCAGTCGGCGAGCCCGAACAGGCGCGGCGCGAAGACGTAGCCTGCATAGAAATAGACATAGTAGGCCGCAAACTGATCCACCAGGTAGCTGCCGGTGTGGAGGGACGCCATCTGCAGCACTGCGCCGACTGCCAGCACCGCCCAGTGGGGCACGCGGATGTCGTGCAGCACCTTGGTTGCGGCGCCGAACACCGCCAGCATGTAGATGAACCAGAGCACCCCGTATGGCTGGATTACCGACCAGGCGAGGTAGGACCCGGCCGAGACCGGATCGCGCCCGACCAGCGCCACCTTGAACACGATGTGGATCAGCGCCCACAGCGCATAGAAGTAGAGGTAGTGAACCACGCGCCGGTCGGCGTAGGCCTTCCACGGACGGGCGATAACCTGCGACAGGAACAGCCCGGAGATCAGGAAGAACTCCGGCATGCGGAACGGCATGGCAAAGGCGAGCGCCCAATGGAGAACGCCGGTCTGGCCGGTGTCCTCGCCGACGCTCGCGGCGCAATACATCATCACGACGAGGAAGATCGACAGACCCTTGGCCATGTCGACCCAGGCGAGCCGATTGTCTGTGGCGCCCATGCTTGCACTCCCGGCCAATCCGGAGCGCATCATAAGGTCCAGCGATGGAGCCGACGGTAAAATGCCGGTGCAAGCACCGGCAGATCGACTCTATGGTAAACGGATCGCAGGCCTCAGACAGGCACGGACGCGTAAGCCGCGAACATCAGGCCCAGGGTAGCTACGAACATCACGGAAAGCGAAAGGGTCTTGAGCATGACAGTACAGTCCTGCGCCTGGAGATGGCGCGAAATTGGTTATCGGCGACAGCCGTTAATTTGAGATTTCGATCGTGTAGTTTTCGATCACGGTGTTGGCCAGCAGCTTATCGCACATGCTGGTAAGGCGGGAACGCGCTTCAGATTCATCGGTTCCCTCAAGAGTGAGGTCGAACACCTTGCCCTGTCGCACATTGGCCACACCGGGGAAGCCGAGGCCCTTGAGGGAGCCTTCGATGGCCTGGCCCTGCGGGTCCAGAACGCCGGACTTCAACGTGACGATGACGCGCGCCTTCATGTCCCGCTCCTACTGAACCAGCCGCGGACCGGTGGTCAGCGCATTGTCGTTCTCGACCAGGATGCCGAGGCGCTGCGCCACTTCGCGGTAGTTTTCCACGAGTCCGCCGAGATCCTCGCGGAAGCGGTCCTTGTC